>JBDUBS010000570.1:0-3473 GCA_040003875.1 Acidimicrobiia bacterium
TGATTTTGCGCGCATCGAACAAAAGTCGTGCTATCGAGTTGACCGAGTCGATTGGCGGCGACCCAGACCCAACCCGCGCGTGGTTCGGGATGTAACAGATCGGGCACGTGCACCGCGAGCCACGCCCAAGATCGCCAGCCACCGAAGCGGGGAGGACGCGCCCGGCCGGCCTCGATGAGCTTGCGGACAAGCATCGGGCGGGATCGTCCGTAACGCCGTCCCTGCTGCCACAGCACCCGTGGTTCGGTGCGGTAGCGGTAGTGCACGACGGCGTCGGTGGCGAAATACAGCCGGATGCCGGCGAGCCAGGCCCGCATGGAAATTTCGATGTCTTCCGAACCGAGCAGGCGCGGGTCTTCGTCGAAACCACCGATGCGCGTCCACGCGGCGCGCTGCATGCCGAAGTTGTTGCCGTGCGCGGCGGGGAAGATGTTGTGGAAGGTCGGCGAGATCGATTCGTGCCGCCGTCCCCGCGACGCGGCCATGAATGCCGAGTTCAACCGTCCGAGTTCGAGGGGTCCAGTGACGAGTTCATGGTCACGGAGCGCCGTGCCGATGGCCCGCACCCAACCCGATCCGGCGATGTCGTCGGCGTCGGTGAGGGCGAAGCTCCGAGCGGTGCTTGCGTTGATCCCGACATTGCGGGCGTAGTTGCGTCCCGGTTGCTCGCCCGCCTGCACGAGCCGGACACGCGGATCGCGCTGGCCGTACCCGCGGACGATCTCGGCGGTGGCGTCGGTCGAGCCGTTGTCGACGACGATCAGCTCCCACGTACCGTCCCAATCGGATGACGTGATCGCGTCGATCTGATTCGCGATCGCGGCTTCCTCGTTGTGCGCGGGGACGATGACGGAGAGTTCGAGCCCGCGATCATCGTTGCTGGTCACCGTATGCGGTCCTTCCCCCGTGGGGCACCGTGCGCCGCCTCACGAGACGAACGCGTGCGCCGCGCCCTCGGGCCGGCGCGGCTCAGCGCGCGCCGCGCCCCCGAGATCGGCTCGGATGGGCCCGCCTACAGTAGCGACCCATGAATCGGCCCCGAATCCTGCCTACGGTGACCGCGATCCCGTCGGCCGGGTGGCGGGCGGTGAGTTCCGCAGCCCTGCGGGCGCGGGGTATCACTCGTGAAGAGTTCATTCCGCCGTGGGAAGCGTCGGCCCTCGACGACGCCGCGCTGAACCGCCCACTCAACCTGGTCTTCCGGATCTTGCGCTGGAAAATTGCGTTCCGTGCCCGCACGCGGATACCCGGCCTGCGATTGCGTAAGGGCGTGACCATCGCGATCGTCAACTGGAACTCGATGGACCTGCTGCGCGATGTGTTGCGCGCCATCGATCGCTACGGCGGCTTCTCGGATGGTGCCGTCGAGGTGCTGGTCATCGACAACGGATCGGTCGATGGCAGCCGCGAGTTCCTCCGCCAATGTCGCGCCGCAGGTCGCGCCCGTTCACTCCTGCTTCCCCAGAACATCTATCACGGGCCGGCGATGGACCTTGCGTTCCTCCTGAGCCGTACCGAGTACATCGTCGCCTTGGACGTCGACGCGTTCCCGACGGTCGACGGTTGGCTCGACACGCTGCTTGCGCCGTTGCAGGCCGGTAGAACCGTGGCGGGCGCGGAGGCGGCTCGCGGATATATCCATCCGTGCTGTCTGGCGATGCGAACCGCGCACTTCGCGTCGAACCGTCACACCTTCACGCCGCACATCGGGACCTGGGATCCGGAGCGTCTCGGTGTCGACGAATGGGATACCGGTGAGAGCATCACGGTGCGCGAGGGCGCGGAGAAGATCGAAGCGTTCCCGCGGACGCGCGTGCGCGGTCCGTTGCAACTCGGCTCGATTTTCGGCGACTTCGTCTACCACAACGGCGCGTCGACCCGGCTCCGCTCGGACGTGAAGATCGAAGGGCTCACCCGCGGTGACGCCGAGTGTGCTTGGGAAGAGGCCGTTGCCGAACACATCGATGGTCAACCGCTTGTGCGGACCGCTCCGCCGGTGCCGGTCGTCGCGTCCGATACCCCGGGTTCACAGACCCAGGTCACGGTGCACGTCGCGACGCTCAATACCGCGCACGTGACGGAGCTGTGCATCCGTTCCATGCGCCAGACCGCGGGCCGTCCCTTCGACCTCGTCGTCGGCGATGCCGGTTCCACGGATGGTTCGGTTCCGATCCTCCGCGCGTGGGAGACCCTCGGCTGGCTGCAACTCGAGGAGGCGGCCGGCGGCCGGACCCACGCCGACTGGATCGACGGATGGGTCGCTTCTTGCCCCACTCGATTCGTCGTGTTCTCGGATTCCGATGTCGAGTACCGGGAATCGGGTTGGTTGAATGACCTGGTCGAGGCGGCGGTGTCGACCGGCTCGGCCATGGTCTGCGCCCGCATGTTGAATCCCCATGGGATCTACGTGCACCCGGTCACCGGGGCGACCCGTCGACTGGCCAACCGACCGAGCCCCTGGCTCCTCTTGCTCGATCTGGACCAGATACGCGGTGCCGTCCACGCAACGTTCCAGCCGCGCGACGTGAAGGACCCCGGCTCGGATGGGCTCGGAACGTCGTTCGACGTCGGCGCGATGTTCTTCGACGCGCTCGTCGATGCCGGCCTCACCTGGACGGAGATGCCGCCGGAATGGCGGAGAAAATTCCGTCACTACGGCGGCTTGACCTGGTTGAAGAACGGCGCCATGGCGAAGAACTCCACCGTGCGGCTGCGCCAGATGGCCAAGTTGGGAATTGTCGAGGCGCGCCTGCGCCGAGCCCGCATCGGAAAGTGGGGAACGGATGCCACGCAGCAATTCGGGTGATCTCGATCGGGTCCTCGGGGCGCTGGCCTCCGACCCACCGAGCGTGCACCCCAACGCCCCGCAGGGCGTTTGGGCCGCGGCGGGTGACTGCCTCGAGTTCCTCGCCGCGACGGTGCAGCCCGGTTCGCGGACGCTCGAGACCGGGTGTGGAGCGACGACCATCGTGTTCGCGGCGGCCGGATCGCTTCACGATGCGGTGTTCCTCGACGGATTCGAGGGCGAAGGCGTTCAGGCCTGGTGCACCGAGCACGGTGTGAGCACCGACCAGGTCACGTTCCACGCCGGTTCGTCGAGTCAGACGCTGCCGCAACTGAACATCGGGCCGCTCGATCTGGTCATGGTCGACGGGTGTCACGGGTTCCCGTTTCCCCAGCTCGACTGGTACTACACGGCGTCCCATCTCGTGGACGGCGGCATCCTGGTCGTCGACGACACCCACCTCCCCGCGCCGTACGAGTTGCGTCGGTACCTGGAAAGCGACCCGCGATGGGAGCGGATCCGGGTCGGCAGGCAATGGGTTGCGTTCCGTCGGAACGGCAGCGGTTCGCTCGATGAGGAGTGGATGAGCCAACCCTTCCACCAACCGATGGCGCTCCGGGTGCAAGGACTTCGGCGGCAGGCCCGTGGAGCTCTCGGCCGGCTGCGGCGGAAGCTGCGCGCCGCCGCG
>JBDUBS010000083.1:0-11662 GCA_040003875.1 Acidimicrobiia bacterium
TCGTGAGTACCCCACCGCCAGACCGGCCGCCCACCCGACCCGATCGGCCGACCGGCCCCGGCACCCCCGGACCGGCACCGAAGCCGTGGTCACGTTGGGTCACCCTCGCCATCGTCGCCGTCGTCGCGCTCGTCCTCTTCACCACCACGCTCAACAGTGGGACGAAGAGCAAGGCGGCCATCACCTACAGCCGGTTCTCGAGCGAGGTGAAGAAGGGCCACATCAAGTCGGTCGAGTTCGATCCTCAGACCGGCAAGATCAACGGCAAGTTCAAGGGCAAGATCGACGGTCAGACCGAGTTCAGCTCCGCCGGTCCGAACAACGACCTGCAGCCGACCGAGCTGAAGCAACTCCAGGACCAGGGCGTCGACGTCAAGTACACGCGTGAGACGTCGAACCCGTGGCTACCGATCCTCGTCTACCTGCTCCCGATCGCCGCCCTGATCGGTTTCTTCATCTGGATGAACCGCCGGGCGCAGGGCCAGATGGGCGCAGTCATGAACATCGGCAAGAGCCGGGCCAAGGTCTACGACGCCGAGAAGCCCAAGACCACCTTCGCCGATGTCGCCGGGTACGAACCGGTCAAAGAAGAGATCACCGAGGTCGTCGACTTCCTGAAGAACCCCGGCAAGTTCGCCGAGATCGGCGCCCGCATCCCGCGTGGCGTGCTGCTCGTCGGTCCCCCGGGCACCGGCAAGACCCTCATCGCGCGCGCCGTCGCCGGTGAGGCCGGCGTGCCGTTCATCGCGATCACCGGCTCCGATTTCATGGAGATGTTCGTCGGCGTCGGGGCGGCGCGCGTGCGTGACCTCTTCCAGACCGCGCGCAAGCAGGCTCCCGCGATCATCTTCGTCGACGAGATCGATTCCATCGGCCGCAAGCGTGGCGCCGGCCTCGGCGGCGGTCACGACGAGCGCGAACAGACGTTGAACCAGATGCTCGCCGAGATGGACGGGTTCGAGTCCGGCGCGGGCGTCGTGATGATCGCCGCCACCAACCGGCCCGACATCCTCGACCCCGCGCTGCTGCGGCCGGGTCGGTTCGACCGCCAGATCATGGTCCCGCTCCCCACGCTCGAGGAGCGGATCCAGATCCTGAAGGTCCACTTCCGCGACAAGAAGATCTCCGACGACGTCAAGATCGAGGTGGTCGCACGCGGTACGCCGGGCATGTCGGGGGCCGATCTCGCCAACCTCGTCAACGAAGCCGCGCTCTTCGCGGTCCGGCGCGGCGAGAACGCCGTCCACAAGGAGGACTTCGAGGACGCGCGCGACCGAGTGCTGATGGGTCTCAAGCGCCCGACGGTCGTGATGAACGAGGAAGAGAAGGAACACACCGCCTACCACGAGGCCGGCCACGCGATCGCCGCGTACGTGCTCGACCACGCGGACCCGGTCCACAAGGTCACGATCCTCCCCACGGGGATGGCCTTGGGCATGACCCAGCAGCTCCCGGAGGAAGAGCGGTACTCACACGACAAGAACTTCCTCGAGGACATGCTCTGCGTGATGCTCGGCGGGCGGGTCGCGGAGCAGATGGTGTTCGCCTCGCAGTCGACCGGCGCCAGCAACGACCTCGTCCGTGGTACCGAGATCGCCCGCCGCATGGTGCGGGAATGGGGCATGTCGGATCGGATCGGTCCGATGGCCTGGGGCTCCCAGGGTGCCGTGTTCCTCGGCGAGGACCTGGTCCACACCCGCGACTACTCCGACGAGACGGCGCGCGTCATCGACGAGGAAGTCGAGCGCATCCTCCGGTCGCGTGAGGAACGCACGCTCGAACTCCTCACCAAGTACCGCGGCGGCCTCGACGCGATCGCGCAGGCGCTCCTCCAACACGAGACCCTCGACGGACTCGAGGTCGAGCGCCTCGTCGACGGTGCGGTTGGTTACCACGCCGGCGGCGCCCGGACCTTCACCCACGCCGACGGTCACATCGACGCGGTGGACGACGAAGGCCGCCCCATCGCTCCGGTCACCGACTGATTCTGCTGCTCGGACCCGCGAGCCGATCAGCTGAGGGCGTCGAGGCCGTGGCTGATGTCGAGCGCCGGGTCGCGGGCACCAGCGACCGCGGCCCAGAGGTCGGTGGCCGTCACCGCGCCGAGGAACGCCCGCTGAACCACGCCGTCCGTGTCGACGACGAGCACCATCGGGACGCCGGAGATCTCGTAACGCTCGTGGATTGCCCGCTCGGACTGGAACGAGATGTCGACCGCCACGACCTCGGCTGAGTCGAGGGTCAACACTTTCGGGCGCATGGCCTCACATCCGTCGCAGGTCGTCGACGAAAACAACGCGACCAGCCACGGGGCCTCCGGGCGGGGGAAGTCGGCTCGGAACAACTGGCGCGGGATGGGGTAGGGATCGCGCACCGGCTGCGCAGTCGCCCCGCGCCGCCGCTCGAGCACCACGGCGACCAACGCCACCACCACGAGGACCGCGGCCGCGATCAGCACCCGAGTCGTCACGGAGACCGACGCTATCGGTCTCGTCCCATCGAGCCGAGTAAAGGTTGTCGGCCCGTCCGCTTGCGCTCCTGACCGAACCGGTTCGTGGGCTCGCTACCGGGTAGGAGCCGCGTGCCAGACTGCGCGCCGATCGGGGAGGATCGGTGGGCGCGGAATCGAACTCGGCGGATCGACCAGCGGCGGCGCCCGCCCGCGTGAGCCGATATCCGATGTGGGTCCTCGGTCTGGTGATCATGATCGACCAGGCCGACCAGAACATCCTGCGCGGCGTCATCCCCCAACTGAAGCACGACTTCGGGATCGGCGACGCCGAGATCGGCCTGCTGCTGTCGATCTTCGTCCTGGTGAACGGCCTGGTGACGGTGCCGGCCGGGTACCTGGCCGACCGCTGGCACCGCACGCGCACGATCGGGCACACCGTGATCGCGTGGAGCGCGCTGACGATGGTCATCGCGGCGTCGCAGAACTTCGCCCAGATGCTCGTGGGACGGGCACTGCTCGGCTTCGGGCAGGGCATCACCGAACCGTCGGCGAACGCACTGATCTCCGACTACTACCCCACCGACACCCGGGCGCGTGCGTTCTCGTTGCAGCAGATCATGGGCATCGTCGGGGCGGCGGTCGGCATCGGCCTCGGCGGCGCGATCGGCAGCGCGTTCGGCTGGCAGTGGGCGTTCCTGGCGATTGGACCGGCCGGCTTCGCGGTTGCCGTGCTCGCCTACCGGTTGCGTGAGCCCCGGCGCGGCCATGCCGACCGGCTCCACCTCGGCCTCGTAGACGCGGAAGGCGACGACCCGGCCGAGCCCGTCCGGCTCTTCGAACACGGTGTCCGACAGTTCTTCGCCGACATGTGGCGCGGACTCCGCCAAGACATGCGCGTGATCCTCGCCATTCCCACACTGCGGTACGCGCTCGCCGGTGTCGGCGCGCTGCTGTTCACCGCCCAGGCCGTGGGAGCGTGGCTGGCGGAGTTCCACCACCGGTTCTCGGGACTCACCCAGAAGGAAGCAACCACTGCGCTCGCGGCGCTCCTCATCTTCGGCGGCGTCCCCGGCCTGCTGCTTGGTGGCCGGGTCGCCGACCGCTACGCGACACGGATTCGCGGCGCGCGCGTCGTGATCCCCGCGTACTGCATCGCGATCGGCGTGACACTGTTCGCGATCTCCTACTTCCCGATGCCATTCCCGCTCTCGTTCACACTCGAGCTCGTGGGGATGTTCACGATCTGGCTCGCGATTCCCGGCCTGAGAGCCGGCGTGGCCGATGCCGTTCCCGCACATCTGCGCGGCGCCGGGTTCGGCGCGTTCAACATCGTGTCGGTGATCTTCGGTGCGGCGGCGGCCCCGTTCGTGGTCGGCCAGCTCTCCCAGCTGACGAATTTGCGGACCGCGCTGCTGATCGCGACGCCACCGGTCTACCTCGGCGCGTACGCGCTCTTCCGGGCCCGCGACCATCTCGACGCCGACGCCGCCAAGATCTTCGAGGCGATCATGAGCGCGATCCAGCAGGATCAGGCGGAGGAGCCGGGGAAGGAAGCCGACCCGGTCGGCGAGTGATCAGCCGGGGATCGCGCGTGAGCGCGTCAGCCCGGGACGGGTCGACTCGCGTTCGACCGCGACCGGTCCGTTGGCGCGGACCGTCACCGCGACGTTGACTCCCGATACCAACTTGGCCAGGTCGACGAGCTGCCGGCCGGTGGCCGGGACGTTGATCCGGGCGACCACCCGGGGGCGAGGTCCATCGGACCGCACCACCTGCACGCGATGGGGCCGACCGTCCATCGACACGATCGCGAGCGAATCGGTCGACCCGGCATCGAGGCGCGCCGGCACGACCGCCCAGCGGCGGGCACCCACCGAGAATCCCAGATCGGCGGCCAGCCCGCGGACGTCGGCCGGTTGCGGCGCACCATTCGCGCCGACCATCTCGGCGACGATCGGACGGTCGGCGCGAATCGAGACCGAGAACCCGACGTCCGGGGGCACCCGCTTCGTGTCCACCGCGAGCGCGGTGGTTCCCGGCAGGATCAGGGACTCGGGCTCGACCGCGGCCGCGGCGTCGAGCGCGAAGCGCACCGTCACGCGAACGTCGCGGTTCGATCGGTTGGCGAGGACCAAGCGCTCCTGGTGTCCGGACCCGGTGAGTCCGATGGGGAATGCCCAGCGTCGTGACGCCACCCCACCCTCGCTGAGTGCAAGACCCTGACGGCCGTCGGTGGCGTCGAGCGCGAGTGACTGCTCCGCGATCGCCCGGCCCCGGCGGACGGTCATCTCGACCGCGACGAGATCGGCTCGAGGGATGGCCTCGTGCACCGGAACGCTCAGGCGTGAGAACCGGGGCACCACCACGCCCTGGAGCGCTCCGGGAGCGCGCACACCGTCGCCCGTGACGCCGCGCACGTCGACGATGGCGTCGTCCGGGAACGGGTTGAACAACGCGAGCCAGAGTTCGGCGCCCTTCATGGTCGACCCGCCGGCGAAACTCACGCGCGGGACCGGTTCACGTGCGCAGGGGCCGAGGGCCTGGTCGGTCCCGCGCTGTATCTGATGTTCGACCACGGTCGGGCCGCCGCGTACCTCGACCAGGACTCCCGGTTCCGCCACCGCGACGATGTCCGACACCTTCACCCGCGCGACCGCACCCGCCGCGACGGCAACCGAGCGCCGCACCGGCGCGGCATCGCTGCCGGAGAAGACGGTCACGAGCGCGTTCGACTTGGTGGTTCCGACATTGCCGAGCACGATCACCTCGTCCGCGCGGCCGTTGGGATTGGAGGTCCCCTCGGCGCAGTACCAGGTGGACGCGGTCCCGACGTCCGTCCCGGTGCCCACCGCGCGATCACGTGGTGCGCCGGTCGTGGTGAACGTCGCGGCGATGATCAACGCGATGACCACCCCGGCGACGAAGGCGGCTCGGCGCGCGACACTCATGCCGACGCTTCCGTCGCGTGGAGTTCCGTCCGGACCAGTCGATCGCGCCGCCGACGGCGGCGCGCCCGCCGGACGAGCGCGGCGACGATCAAGGCTTCGAAGAGCACCAGCGGCCACCGCCACCACTGCCTTTCGAAGGTGACCGAGACGGGCCCGGTCTCGGAGCCGGTCACGAACCGATTGGTCCAACCGAATGCTCGCCGGTGGTCGAGGGTGCGCCCGGCCCGCTCACCGTGCCAACTCGCCGAATACTGCTGCGACCACACGTAGGAACCCCCGCGACGCGCGGTCGCGACCGGGACCCACGCAGTGTTCTCGTACAACTGCAGCCCCTGGACGACATCCACCTGCTGGAGGTCGAGTTGCTGGGAGAGTGCTCCGACGAGGTCTCGTTCGACCACCGTTGCGCCCCCCGGCCCCGGATCCGGCCGTACCGGCACCGCGACGTAACGCACGTCCATGGGGCTCACGAGGCGGCCGAAGCGCGTCGTGGCGACCCGACGCAGGCGGGCGACCGCATCGGTGATCGCGGCGGTCCCCGCGCCGCCCGGCGGCGGGAGTTGGTCCACGAGATCACCCGGGCCGTCGTTCGTGAGCGCGAACGCATCTGCCCCGCTGCGGTGCGGCGACCCCGGGACGACGTCGGGTCGACCGAGCCAGAGGATCCGGAACGGTCCCCGATCCCGTTGGAGGCGCGTCCACGACAACGTCTCGTTCCAGTCTCCGCTCGGCTGATGCCACCGGCCGCCGGCCGCATCCCCGACGAACCCGAGCGCGGCGAGGCCCACCGCCGCCGCGGCCACGACCGAGAGCGCCTGGCGCCACCCGAGTCCGTGCCTGCGGACCTCCTCCAGGAACGTCGCGACGCCGATACCGGCGATCAGGGCGAAGGCCAGCGCCACCGGGACCAGCATCGCTTCCACCGCAGGACTCGCAGTGTCGAACCAGTTGGGGAGGAGCGTGAGCATCCACACCACGACCACGACTCCCCAGAGGCGCATGCACCACCGTGCGCGCTCTCCGGTCGCGATCAGGGTCACGGCCAGCCCGGTGACCACGAAGGCCCAGCTGCCGATCCCGCCGCCGTTCGGGCCGGTGACCAACCGCGTCAGCGCGCCGACGGATTCGATGGGCGCAAAGACGATGCCGAGCGCACCCATGCGGTCGCCCCCATCGAGGACCGCCAACGGCCACGGGAACAGCGCGACGAGTGCGAGCCCGAACATCATCGCGCTCCCGCGCGCGATCTTGAATACGCGCGACAACGAATCGCCGGTGAGTGGTGCGGCCGCGAGCCAACCGAACGCGACCACGAGTGGGAACACGATCGCCAGCGGCCAGAACGCGGTCGCGACCGCCAATGCCAGCGCGCCGCCGATTGCGACCCGAGCGGCCGGACGCCGGGACGGGACCAAGCCGCCGAGTTGCGCGATCGCCAAGAGGACGAACGGGGCCAGCGCGAAGAAGACGAGTGCGCCCATCCTCCCGGCGACCACCGCGTTCCGGGCCAGCGGGACGATGCCGTAGACCACCGCCACCGTGGCGCTCGGCCAGCCGGGCCCGGCGACGCGCCGTCCCACGCGATGCGCACCGAACGCGCCGAGTGGGACCGCCCCCACGACGACGAGGGTGCGGGCGAACCCTCCGTTGCCCAGACTCACGACGCGCAAGAGCGCGGCGAGGACGAGCTGCGGCGGCGCGGGGGCGTGCGCGCCCAGGTCGGCGTAGCGCCACTCACTCGTGAACGCCCGCCACAGATCGCCGACGCCGGGCCACGGTGCGAGCTGTCCGATCGCGGCCGTACGTCCGAGGAACAGATCGCGGGCACCGATGACCACGAGGACCAGGAACGCGACGAGGACCAGGCCGCGCGCACTGCGGAACTTGGTGTTCGCGGTCTCCGCGACGCTGCGGCCACGTTGGGACCAGGTACGGACCCGATCCTCGGCGTGCAGCGACGTGGTGACGTAGGCCGACACCCGCACGCTGCCGCGGAACTGCAACGCGTGGATCTCCCGGTCGGGCACGACCCGGGCCCCCTGGGCCCGACGGCGGGCGGTCGCGAGCGACGACAGTCGGCCCAGATTCCACGTCCACGCACTCAGCAACTCTCCTGCGCGCTTGGGTTGCCGGCGGACGAGGAACAGCGCCGCTTCGAGGCAGTGCACCACGAACGCGACCGGCGCGATCCAGAGGAGACGGACGCCCGACGTGTTCGTCAGCAGTGCTCGCACCCGGTGCCGGGCGGCGAGCTTGCGATCCTGCTCCTCGGGACCGTCGGCCTCGTAGTGAGCCACACGCGCCTCGGGGGCGACGATCACTCGCGCCGCCGCGAGCCGGGCCCGCCAGCACAGGTCGAGTTCGCGCGCCCCCGGGTCGCAGTCCGCATCGAAGCCCTCGAGCTCACCGAAGAGGTCGGCGCGCACGAGCATGCACACGTCGGTCACGAAGAAGACGTCGCGCACCGCATCGTGTTGTTCCTGGTCGAGTTCGTCGCGCTCGATCTCGGAGTGCGGGGTACCGAACCGGTCGACCGACCACCCCACCTCGCGGAGGATCTCTGCCCGTTCGACGTCGACGACCTTCGGGCCGACGATGGCGGCATTCGAGCGGTAGGCCTCCTCCACCAGGAGCCGGACCGCACGCGGGTCGCAGACCGTGTCCGAATGGACGAAGAGCAGGAACGGTGCCCCGGCGACGGTCGCCAGCGCCTCGTTCGCGGCGGTCGCCACTCCCCCGGGCGGCACCGACCGCACGAAGGCACCGGACATGGCGGCCGCCACCCGCGGCGTCAGGTCGACCTCGGTGGCGGCGATGACGAGGACGGTGAGATCGGGGTAATCGGAGGCACCGAGGGCCTGGAGACAGGTCTCGAGGTGGGGGGCGTCGTCCCGAGCGATCACGACCGCGACCACCGCCGGGACCGGGGCCGGCGCTTCCTCGTCTCCGCCACCCGCGAGCGCCGGATCGAGGGCCGGATCGTCGGCCGGGGCCGGCTCCGACGGGGGGCGTTCGGCGTCCATGGGCCCGGTCACCCTACCGGTCGGACTCACGCAACCGCGAAGTACCCGGCCCCGACTCCCCCGACAGCCGACCCGCGCCGGTGCGGTGACTGCCGTCACGATCGACGAAACCGAGCTCCCGAATGCTTGCAAGAGTTAGCAAGATGCTGTACGATGCGAGCACGACGGCGCACACGGGTACGCCGAAGAATCGTTAGGGAGCACCATGGAACTCGACCTCCGTAAGACTGCCGCCGACGCCGCCTACATCGCCGTAGGGGCCGGTGTCCTCGGATTCCAGCAGGCGCAGGTTCGTCGGCGCGAGGCCGGCGAGCGCATCGCCGCCATCGCCAAGGACGCCCAGGACACGATCGGCACCCAGACCGCTACGTTGCGGGATCGGGTCACCGACACCGCCACGACCGGGATCGACACCGCTACGGCCACCATCAAGACGTTGAACCCGCGTGAGTGGGTGGAGCCGGTCATCGGTGACGTCAAGCAGCGGGTCGAGCCGGTCATCGAGCAGCTCAAGGGTTTCTCGGTCACCGCGCCGGTCCAGGCGCTGCCCGAGCAGCTGAGCAAGGCCGTCGAGGTCGGCAAGGCGCGGGTGCAGTCCTTCCGCGGCCAGTCGAACAACTAGTCACACCAGTCCCTTTCGTCAACGCTCCCCCCGCGTTGACGAAGGGCGGAGCCCAACGACCCCCTCTTCGGAGGGGGTCGTTGTGGTTTCCAGGGCTCCGACCGCGCCCACGTTCGCTGGCGCGGGCGTCGAATCCCTACGCTGCTCGGATGGTCGTTGCCCTTGCCGGTGGTGTCGGAGCTGCTCGTTTCCTGCGGGGCCTGGTCCGGGTCGTCGACCCGAGCTCGGTGACCGCAATCGTCAACACCGCCGACGACGACCGGTTCCACGGCCTGTCGGTCTCGCCCGATCTCGACACGGTGACCTACACCCTGGCTGGGGCAGAACATCCCGAACAGGGCTGGGGCCTGGCGGACGAGACGTTCACGACCATGGACGCGCTCGACCGGTACGGCGCTGCGACCTGGTTCCGCCTCGGCGACCACGACCTCGGAACCCACCTGTACCGCACCCGGCGGTTGGACGAAGGGGCGACCCTCACCGAGGTCACCGCCGAGATCACCCGCGCGTGGGGGATCGAGTCACGCATCATCCCGATGTCGGACGACCGGGTCGCCACGCGCATCTCGGTCCGGCGGCCCGGCGGCGAGGTCGAAACGCTCGCGATGCAGGAGTGGTTCGTGCGAGAGCGCACCGCACCCCCGGTCGTCGCCGTCGAGTTCGCCGGCGCCGACACCGCCGTACCCGGACCCGAAGTGCTCGCTGCGCTCGAGACGGCCGACACGATCCTGGTCTGCCCCTCGAACCCGGTCATCTCGATCGGTCCGATCCTCGCGGTTCCCGGCATCCGTGACGTATTGGTCCGGCGGCGCGACCGTGTGGTCGGGGTCAGCCCGATCATCGCGGGTGCGCCCGTGAAGGGCCCGGCGGACCGACTCATGGACCCGCTCGGCATCGAGGTGAGCTGTGTTGGCGTCGCCCAGGCGTACCGCGAGTTCTGCGGCACGCTCGTGATCGACTCCGGTGACGCCGCGCGCGCCGCCGAGGTGGAGGCGACCGGGGTCCAGGTGATCATCGCCGACACCTTGATGCGCGACGCGCGCGTCGCCGCGGCCCTCGCCCGGCACACCCTCGACGCCGTCGCGTGAGCCTGCAGATCTTCCCGGTCGAGGGGATAGCGGAGATCGGGCCCGGCGACGCGTTGGGTCCGTTGATCCTCGCCGCGACCCGGGACCGGTCGACACCGCTCGCGACCGGCGACTGTCTGGTCGTCACCCAGAAGATCGTCTCGAAGGCCGAGGGACGCCTCGTCGAACTCGACCACGCCGACTTCGGGGCCCGGCGCGACGTCATCGCCGCCGAGACCGTGCGTGTGTTGCGCCGACGCGGCGACCTCGTGATCACCGAGACCCGGCATGGATTCATCTGCGCGAACGCCGGGGTCGATCTCTCGAACGTCGACGACGGGTACGCGGCGCTGCTGCCACTCGACAGCGACCGCTCGGCGCACCGAATCCGTAACGCAATCCGGGCCGAGGCCGGCATCGAGGTCGGCATCGTCGTCTCCGACACGTTCGGACGACCCTGGCGGCACGGCCTGACCGACGTCGCCATCGGCGTCGCCGGCATCGCGGCAGTCGTCGACCTGCGCGGCGAGACCGACGACCGTGGTCAGGAACTCCGAGTGACCGAAGTCGCGCTCGCCGACGAGATCGCGGCCGCGGCCGAACTCGTGATGGGCAAAGCCAAGGGCATCCCGGTGGCCGTCGTCCGCGGGCTCGATCCGACGTGGTTCACCGAGGGCTCGGTCCGTGACCTCATCCGTCCCGCCGAAGCCGACCTGTTCCGGTGATCCGAGCGAAGGATCGCGCGTGTCCGACTCCGACCTGATCCCCGCGTTCATCCGCGCCCGCAGATCGATCCGGTCGTTCACCGCGGCACCGGTCGATTCCGAACTCCTCGACGTCGCGGTGCGCGCCGCGTGCTCCGCACCCGCCCCGCACCACTCGCGACCGTGGCGATTCGTCGTGATCCGATCCGAGTCCGCCAAGCAACTGCTCGCCGCAGGCATGGGCCGTCAGTGGCGGACCGACCTCGGCCACGACGGTGTCGCGGCTGCGACCATCGACGACCTGGTCGAGCGGTCCCGGGTGAAGATCGAGTCCGCCCCGGCATTGGTGCTCGGCTGTCTCACCTGGGACGGCCTCGACCGCTACCCCGACGAGGACCGCCAGCGCGCCGAGTGGGGCATGGCTCTGCTGTCCCTCGGCGCCGCGGTCGAGAATCTCATGCTCGCGGCCGCCGACCTCGGGCTCGCGTCCTGCTGGGTGGCCGCCCCGATCTTCTGCCCTGAGGCCGCCCGGGACTCGCTCGACCTGGACCCGACGTGGCTCCCCCACGCGCTCGTCCTCGTGGGCCATCCCGACCCCGACTACATCGGACGCCCACGCCCGCCGATCCCGCTCGAGGAACTGCGGCTCCAGCGCTGATTCTGTGTCGTCAGCGACGGTCTCGGAACCAGTCGATGGTGCGTTTCACGCCCTCGTCGAGCGATGTGAACGGTTTCCAACCCAACTCCTCGTGGGCCCGCTCAACCGCCAGCGCGGATCGTTCCAACTCGCCGACCCGTGCGGGCGCGTAGTTCGGCGCTTCCTTGAACCCGGTGGCGCGCGCCATC
>JBDUBS010000547.1:0-3453 GCA_040003875.1 Acidimicrobiia bacterium
CAGGAAACGACGATGACGGTTGTTTTCGTATCGTCACGGAAGGTGGTGGATCTGACGGCTGACGCCCGCTCTTCGCGGTCGATGCGTCAGAACGGTTCGAACGGCCCAGCGAAAACTGCGCGAACCGGACCGGGTGAGGACGTCGTACTAAGAAGTGGCGATGCGAGCGCTGACGTATCACGGGCCTCTCGACGTACGGGTCGAGTCGGTGCCCGAGCCGGGCCTGTTCGACGACGAGAGCGCGATCGTCTCGATCTGGGCCTGCGGGATCTGCGGGAGCGACCTGCACATCTACGAGGGGCATGGTTTCAGTTCGGACCTCGGTTTCTGCGTCGGTCACGAAGCGGTCGGCGAGGTGGTGGCCGTCGGGATCGGGGTGCGGCGATTCGCGGTGGGCGACCGGGTGCTCGTGTCGGCGTCAGTGGGCTGCAACTCGTGCGCCCCGTGCCGCGCCGGATACGTCCTCGGTTGCGAGCGGGGTCGGAGCGGCTGTTACGGACTCGGCGCGCTGCTCCCGGGCAGTCAGGCGGAGTTCGTCGCAGTGCCGGCGGCCGACGGCAACCTCGTCGCGATCCCGGACGGGATCAGCGACGATGCGGCGCTCGTGCTCACCGACAACGCACCGACGGCCTGGTACGGGGCCCGCCGGGCACGCATCGAGCCGGGTGACGTCGTCGCGGTCGTCGGGCTCGGCCCGGTCGGGATCATGTCGGTCCTTGCGGCCCAGATCATGGGCGCGGGTCGGGTGCTCGCCATCGACCTCGTGGAGTCACGCCGGGACGCGGCGGCCGCGCTGGGTGCGGAGCCGATCGACGGCGACCCTCGAATCGCGGTGCGGGGGCTGACCGGCGGACGGGGTGCCGACGTGGTGCTCGAGGCCGTCGGTGCCGATGCGACCATCGATCTCGCCACCAAGATCGCGGCGCGGGGTGCGCGGGTGTCGGTGGTCGGGGTCAACCAGAACGCTGCGTTTCCGATGCACATGGCGCTCGCCCAGTTCAACGAACTCGAGTTCAGCATCGGCCTGTGTTCGGTCCAGCGCGAGCTGCCGGCGCTCCTCGCGCTCACGCAGTCCGGTCGTCTTCGCCCGGAGGTGGTGGTCACCCATCACCTACCACTGAGTGAGGGCGACGACGCGTACCGCCTCTTCCACTCGCGTACCGACGGTGTCGGCAAGGTGGTCCTCGACCCGAGTCGGTGACGGACGTGACCTCCGGTCAGCTGATCCCGCCCTTCCACTTGTCGCCGTCCGCAGGGTTGCCGAGCAGTCCGGCCGCGGCGATCTGGTCCAAGATGTCGGGTGGATCGTTCCAGGCGGGGTCGTCGGCGCGCGGATGGTGGACGACCAGGTCGGTGATGCCGAGCGCGGAGTAGCGGCCAACAAAATTTCGGAACTCCTCGAGACTCGTCAGCGGGCGGTCCCGAGTCGTGCCCGACAGGAGCAGGCGGTTGATGCTCGCCGGGTCCCGGCCGATGGCCGTGCATGCATCGTCCAGTCGAGCGCCGTGATCGCGTACTGCTCGCTCCGTTCCGGTCGGGCTGTCGTCGTGCCATGGGTCGCCGATCGTGATCCAGACGTCGGCGAAACGCGCCGCGAGGGCGAGCGCCTTCGGACCCGCGGCCGCAACCGCGAGCGGAACGCGCGGTTGCTGCAGTGGTCCCGGGAGTGTCCGGGCGTCGTTGATCACGTAGTACTCGCCCGTGAACGAATACTCACCATGAGTCAGGAGTCCGTCCAGGGCTTCGACCATCTCCGTGAACCGTGCGGTGCGCGCAACGGCGGTCAACGGTTTGGTTCCGTAGACCGTTGCATCCCAGCCGACGCCGCCGGCGCCGACACCCAGCACGAACCGGCCGCCCGACACGTGATCGAGGGCGATTGCGTCCTTGGCGAGGGTGAGTGGTTCCCGGAAGTTCGGAGAGCACACGAGGGTGCCGAGCCGGATGCGACTCGTGACCCCGGCCAGTCCGGTCAACCACGGGATGGCGGCGAACCATGGCTGCTCCCGATAGTGCTGCCACGAGAGGTGGTCGTACGTCCAGAGGTGGTCGAACCCGAGTGCCTCGACGTGACGCGCCTGGGCCACGGCCGTCGGCCAGGGATCGGTGGGGATGATGCACACGCCGAGTCGCATCACGAGAGCTTGGCGCACGCGTCACGGTGTCGGGAAACGGTCAGCCCAGGAACTCGAAGGCGGACCTCGCCTACTCTGCCGGCATGAGTGGCAGGAATGGAAGGGCGCGTGAGCCGGGTGGTTGCACCCGACAAAGTTCGCTGCGATGGGCTGCTCGGCTCCATGCGATGTTCATGGCCCAAGCGCAACGAGACGGACAATCGGTACCTCGTGTTGGTACGCCGCCTGGGACTCGAACCCAGAACCTACAGATTAAGAGTCTGTTGCTCTAACCAGTTGAGCTAGCGGCGCGGGATGAATCTAGCGGACACCACCTCGATGCCGACCAACCGTTGCCAGGGTCATACGGTGCAGCCACCAGGGGGAGGGGTCATGGACGTAGCAATCACCGGTTCGAGTGGCTTGATCGGCACCGCCCTCGCCAATGAACTCCACGAGCGCGGCGACCGGGTCGTCCCCGTCGTGCGGGGGACCGGACTCGGTTTGCGGTGGGACCCGGCGACCGGCGTCATCGACGCCTCGGGATTCGCGGGCTTCGATGCGGTCGTGCACCTGGCGGGGGAGGGCATCGGCGAGAAGAAGTGGACCGACGAGCAGAAGCGCAAGATCCGCGACAGTCGCGTGCAGGGGACCGCGCTCCTCGCGGGTGCGTTGGCCGGGTTGGAGCAGCCGCCGTCGGTCCTGGTGTCGGGCAGCGCCGTCGGTTGGTACGGGAATCGCGGTGACGAAGCGCTGACCGAGACGAGCGACCCGGGACCGATCGACGACTTCCTCGTCGACGTGTGTCTCGAATGGGAGGCGGCCACCGCCGCGGCCGAGGCGGCCGGCATCCGTACGGTGCATCTCCGCTCCGGGATCGTGCTCAGTCCCGATGGCGGCGCGCTGGCCCGGATGCTCACCCCGTTCAAGCTCGGGCTCGGCGGACGCGTCGCCAGCGGTCGCCAGTTCATGAGCTGGATCTCCTTGGCCGACGAGGTGGGCGCGATCCTGCATGCGATCGACACCGCGAGCCTTTCGGGGCCGGTGAACGCGACGGCACCGGCACCGGTCACCAACCTCGAGTTCACCCACGCGCTCGGCCGGGCCCTGCACCGGCCCACCAAGTTGCCCACGCCGCTGCTGCCGTTGAAGGTCGTCTACGGCACCGAGCTGGTCCAGCATCTGCTGGTGGAGGGGGCCCGGGTGATGCCCGCCGCGCTCGACAACTCCGGCTACACCTTCGCTCACCCCACGCTCGACGTGGCGCTGGCCGCTTTGCTCGCCTGACTCCGCGTCGCGTGACTGCTCCGACGCACCACTGCATCCGGTGTGCCGCCCT
>JBDUBS010000111.1:0-3437 GCA_040003875.1 Acidimicrobiia bacterium
TCGTGGCGGGCGGCAGTCCCGGCATCCCGGATCACCGCACCCCCCTTGCCGATCACGATCCCCTTTTGTGAATCCCGCTCGACGCGCACCACAGCTCGATACCGCAGGATCGGATCGACCTCGTCCCCCGCCGCGTCGCCGTCGGCGCGCCCGTCCTCGTCGAGCCCGTCGCCGTCGAGCCCGTTGTCGTCGAGCGACTCGGCGGTCACCATGATCGAGTGCGGGAGTTCCTCACGCGCGACGGCCAAGAGCTTCTCCCGGAGCAGCTCGGCCACCAACGTGGTTTCCGGCTGGTCGGACACGACGCCGTCCGGGTAGTACATCGGCCCTTCGGGCATGTGGGCCAGGAGTTCGGCGAGCAGGATGTCGACGCCGGCTCCCGTTTTCGCCGAGACCGGCACGTACGCGTCGAAATCGCCCAGGCCGGCGCCGGCGATCGCCAACTGTCCGCCGATCTCGTCCGGTGTCGCGATGTCGATCTTGTTGACCACGAGGATCTTCGGCGTCGTAGTCCGACCGACGAGATCGGCGATGAACCGGTCTCCGGGGCCCACCTTGGCGTTGGCCTCGATCAAGAGACAGACGACGTCGACCTCTCCGAGGGTGGCCACCGATCGTTCGTTGCATCGCTCCCCCAGCAGGGTGCGGGGTCGGTGGATGCCCGGCGTGTCGAGCAGGACGATCTGGGAATCGGGCGCGGTGCGTACGCCGCGGATCTGGGTCCGCGTCGTCTGCGGCGCGGCCGAGACGATAGAGACCTTGGTGCCGACGAGTTGGTTGACCAAGGTCGACTTGCCCACGTTCGGGCGGCCCACCAGCGAAACGAACCCCGAGCGGAACGCCGGGACGGGATCGGTCATGCCTCGTCCTCTTGGTCCTGCGGACCGGGCCGGACCGGCCCCGCTTTGCTGGGCACGTAGCTCTGCCGCCACTGTGGCCCCACTGCGCTCACGCGGACTCGGCTGCGACCGCGTCGTCCGACGCGTCGGTGTCTGGGGCGGGCGGCACGGGGACGATGGAGACCGACGCGATCCGGCGGCCGTCGACCCGCTCGGTCCGGAACTCGAGGCCCTGGAAGCGAACGGTCTCGTCGGTCTCGGGGACATGACCCAACAGGTTGAACACCAGTCCACCGACGGTGTCCCACTCCGCGTCCGGCAACTCGATCCCGAGCGCCTCACTGACCTCGTCGATCGATGTCCCCCCCGGCGCGCGGATGCCGCCGCCCGGCAGCTGCTCCACGCCCGGCGAGTCGGTGTCGTACTCGTCGGCGATCTCGCCGACGATCTCCTCGAGCAGGTCCTCCATGGTGACCAGCCCGGCCGTGCCGCCGTACTCGTCCACCACGATCGCCATGTGGAACTTCTCGGTCTGCATCTCGCGCAAGAGCTCAGCGACCCGCTTCGACTCGGGGACGAACACGGCGTCGCGCACGACGATGCGCACCGACTGACTGCCTGCTCCCGAGCGCGCCTGTTGCACGAGGTCCTTGAGGTACACGAGACCGACGATGTTGTCGGTCGAGTCCTCGTAGCACGGGATGCGCGAGTACCCGGCGTCGATCGCCTGGGTGATGGCGTCCTCGACCATCGCATCGGCCTCGACCGCGATCATGTCCGGCCGGGGCAGCATCACCTCGCGCACCACCGTGTCGCCGAACTCGAAGATCGAGTGGATCAAGCGGCGCTCTTCGCGCTCGATGGCCTGCTCGTCCGCAGCGACGTCGGCCATCGTGCGGAGATCCTCTTCGGTGACGAACGGACCCTGTTTCAAACCCCGACCGGGAAGCAGGACGTTGGCGAGCCCGATCAGCCCGCGTGACAGCAGTCGGAACGGAGGGAAGTTCGAGATCGCCCACAGGAATGGGGTGAGCGCGAGCGCAACGCGATCGGAGTGCTGGATCGCGTAGGTCTTCGGTGCGACCTCGCCGATCACGAAGTACGCGACGATCTGGATGACCAGGCCGAGGATCAGGCCGGCACTCCCGAACGCTCCCTCCAGCACCACACCGAGCAGTGATGCGCTCGTCATCTGGCACACGAGGATCAGAAGCAGCACCACGTTGAGGGTGCGTTCCGGGCGCTCGAGCATCTGCGCGAGGCGGGCCGCACCTTTCCGTCCCTCCTCCTCGAGTGAGAGGGCGCGGATCCGGCTCATCCTCGTGAACGCGGTCTCGGCCGCGGCGAGCAGGATCGAGAAGAGGAACAGGACGATGACGGCCGCCACGATGGCGCCGTCGCGCCCGTTCAGCGGGCATCCTCCTGCTCGCGGAACAGCGCGAGCAGTTCACGCTCGCGCAGCTTCATCCGAGCGGTCTCGTCGGGTTCGGCATGGTCGTAGTTGAGCAGATGCAGCACGCCGTGTACGACCAGCAGTGCCAGCTCCTCGTCGAGCGTGGAGCCGTGCTCGGGGGCCTGGCCCTGGGCCACCGCCGGGCAGACGACCACGTCGCCGATCAACGTCGGCGGCTCCCCCGCCTCGGCCGGCGCGCCCGGACCCCGACCGCCCTGATCGGGCTGGCGGCCCGGCAGCACCAGGTCGTCGTCCATCGGGAACGCGAGCACATCGGTCGGACCCTCACCGCCGAGGAACTTCTCGTTGAGTTCCGCGATGGTGGTGCGGTCAACGAACAGCAGCGACAACTCGGCCGTACCCGGCACCCGTTCCGCCTCCACCACACAGCGGGCGAGGCGCACCCAGCGGGCGAGATCGACGACGACGTCACCTTGTTCGTCACTCCCGAAGACCGAGAGCGTCATCGGTTCACCGTCCTCAGGGGCACTGTCATCACGTGTGGAGGGCGTACGCGTCGACGATTTCGGCGACGATGCGGTGGCGTACGACGTCGCGCGAGCCGAGGTCGATGAACGCGAGGTCATCGATACCCTCGACGACCTTGCGTGCCGCAAGTAGCCCCGAGCCGCCTCGCCCGTCGGGCAGGTCGATCTGGGTCACGTCGCCGGTCACCACGATCTTCGAGCCGAAGCCGAGCCGGGTGAGGAACATCTTCATCTGTTCGCCGGTCGTGTTCTGCGCCTCGTCAAGGATGATGAACGAATCGTTGAGCGTGCGGCCGCGCATGTACGCCAACGGCGCGACCTCGATCACGCCCTTCTCCATGAGACGCGCGACGGCTTCGGGGTCGAGCATGTCGTACAGCGCGTCGTAGAGCGGTCGGAGGTACGGGTCGACCTTCGCGAGCATGTCGCCAGGGAGGAATCCCAGTCGCTCTCCCGCTTCGACCGCCGGTCGGGTGAGGATGATGCGGTTCACCGTCTTGCTCTGCAACGCCTGCACTGCGAGCGCGACCGCGAGGTAGCTCTTGCCGGTGCCGGCAGGTCCGATGGCGAAGGTGATCGTGTGGTCGCGCACCGCGTCGACATAGCGCTTCTGGCCCGCGGTCTTCGGACGGACGCTCTTGCGCCCGCGCACGACCT
>JBDUBS010000348.1:0-3433 GCA_040003875.1 Acidimicrobiia bacterium
CCGAAGATCTCGCCCTCACCGATGGTGAGATCGAGTCCGTCCACGGCCGTGCGGTCGCCGTACCGCTTGACGAGCCCGGTGATCTCGACCGCCGGAATCGCCGGGGTCGTCGTCATCGATCACGCCACGCGACGAACGCGCCGAGGTCGGCCAGCGCGTCCCGCGCATCGGCGGTGATGGGTGCTCGGGTCAACGCGTCGAGACTCTCGGCCACGAGGGCCTCGATCGCCCGTTCCACGTGGGCGACTGCGCCGCAGTCGATCATCGTCTGCTGGAGCGCGGCGATCTCGTCGCCCGTGATGTCGGGTGCGCCGATCCGTTCGAGGCGAGCCAGTCCCGCGGCGTCGGCGCGGCGCGCGGTGGCGGCCACCAGCGGCGTGAGCTTGCCCTCGCGCAGGTCGTCGCCGACGGGCTTGCCGGTCACCGCCGGATCTCCGAACACCGAGAGCAGATCGTCGCGCATCTGGAACGCCTCACCGAGCGGGAGCCCGAACGCCGAGAGTGGTGCGCTGAGCTCCGGGCCACGCCCCGCGAGCGACGCGCCGAGATGGAGCGGGCGTTCCACGGTGTACTTACCGCTCTTGTACCACTCGATCCGACGGGCCTGGGCTTCGTCGCGGCCACCGGCGGCGGTCGCGGCGAGGTCGAGGTACTGGCCGACGCACAACTCCACGCGCAGTTCGTCGTACAGGGCACGCGCTTCGGGTGCGAGTTCGGCCACGAGCATGTCGGCGTAGACGAACGCGAAGTCGCCGACCAGGATTGCCACGCCCTCACCGAATCGGCGGTCCTCACCGCGCCAACGCTGCTCGCCGTGGGTCGTGATCGCGGCCGCGTGGACCGACGGCTGGCCCCGGCGACGGTCGGCGTTGTCCATCACGTCGTCGTGGACGAGGGCGAAGGTGTGCAGGAGTTCGAGTGCGGCACCGACGTCGACCACGGTGGGGTCCGCGGGATCGCCGCCTGCGCCCACGTAGGCCCAGTGACAGAAGGCCGGCCGGAGTCGCTTTCCGCCCGCCATCACCAGTGATTGCAGCGCCTCGAGGGGCGCCCGCAAGGTCTCGTCGACAAGGGTCCAGCGGGCGATCTCGGCTTCGAGGAGGCGCTGCACACGGGCTTCGATGACGTCGCCCACTCGGGCCAGGCTTGGCGGCGGTGTCGGGGCGACGTCGACGCGCTCGGACATGCCCGGCACCTTAGAACGCGCGTTGGCGTGATCCCGGTGCCCGAGCGAACCCGAGTACCGGCCGGACATGGGTACGATCCGAGGCTGCAGCGAGGAGGCCGCATGTCCGACATTTCAGTCCCGGAGTTCACCGCGTCCGCGACGACATTCCTGGATGCGAACGCATCCCGACGCAGCGAGGCGAAGTTCGTTTGGGGTGAAGGCACCGATCGCGTCGGCATCCTCGACGAGAAGACGCCGGAGCAGGAGACCCGTGAACTCGCAGCGGCCAAGAAGTGGAAGCAGCAGGAGTTCGACGCCGGATTCGGCTGGATCACCGGGCCCACCGAATACGGCGGTCGCGGGCTCACCAAGGAGTACGACCGCGCGTACCGCGAGCTCGTCGGACAGTACGCGATTCCCTCCCAGAGCCCGTTCGGCATCGGCCTCGGCATGGTGGCGCCGACGATCCTCGCCCATGCCATCCCCGAGGTGCGGGAGCGTTACCTGCGGCCCCTTTGGCGCGGGGAGATGGTCGGCTGCCAGTTGTTCTCCGAGCCCGTCGCCGGGTCCGACCTCGCCGGGATCCAGACCAAGGCCGAACGTGACGGCGACGAGTGGATCCTCACCGGGCAAAAGGTGTGGACCTCGGGCGCCCAGTACTCGGACATCGGCGAGATCATCACTCGTACCTCGCCCGACAAGCCCAAGCACAAGGGCCTGTCGATGTTCCTCGTCGACATGCACGCGCCCGGCGTGGAGATCCGGCCGCTGCGCCAGATGACCGGTGGTGCATCGTTCAACGAGGTGTTCTTCGAGGAGGTACGGGTCCACGATTCGCACCGGCTCGGCGACGTCGACGAGGGGTGGACGGTGGCCCTGACCACCCTGATGAACGAGCGGGCCTCGATCGGTGGCGGCAGCGCGGGCGGCGGTTCGATGAGCGTCACCCGGTTCGTCGAGATGGCCAGGCACTTCGGCGTCGACCAGGACCCGCTGGTCCGGCAGGGCCTCGCCGACGCGTTGATCCGGTCGTCGGTCGCCCGCTACACGAACCTGCGGGCGATGGAGAAGATTCGGGCCGGCCAGTTGCCGGGTCCCGAGATGTCGATCGGGAAGTTGGTCCTGACCCAGAACATGCAACAGGTCAATCAACTCGTGGGTGAGATCCTCGGACCGCGACTCGTGGCCGACACGGGCGAGTGGGGCACGTACGCATTCTCCGAGCTGGTGTTGGGTACACCGGGGATGCGCGTGGCCGGCGGCACGGACGAGGTCATGCGCAACATCATCGGCGAGCGGGTGCTCGGCCTGCCCAAGGAACCACGGACGAATTAGCCGAGGCGCCCCGAGCGGACCGTGAGCGAAGCGAACACGAGCGGAAGAGGCGTTGTGATGAGCGACTCCATGACGGTCCGAGGCGACGCTTGATGCAGCCTTTCGAACGTCTCCGGTCTCTCGCCCGGTGGTCCGACGCCGATGACGAGGAGGCGCTCCTCGAAGAGGCGGCCGATTGCCTCGCAGGTTTCGCGGACGATCCGTTCGGCGTCGTCATCGCGTGCCGGCGGTTGGTCGCGTACCATCCGACCGTCGCACCGTTGTGGTGGTTGTGTGCTCACGTCCTCGGCGCGCCGGATCCACACGAGGGCGCGTGGGGCGCGTGGCGGGACCACCGTTCGGATCCCACTGGGGCGCGGCTTGCGGGGGCGCTGCCCTTCCCTCACGAGCAGCCGGTCGCGGTGATCGGCTGGCCCGACGTGGTTCGCGACGGGCTTGCGGAGCGCATCGATCTCGAACTGCTCGCCGTCCGCTCAGGACGGGGGGATCACCAGCTCTCGCGGCGGCTGCGGGCGTCGGTACAGATGGTGCGCGTGATCGACGAGTCGGAGCTGCTCGTCCTCGAGCCGTCACACATTCTCGTGGCACCGGTCGCGTGTGGCGACGGGCGCGTGTTCCTGAGCCCGGGAACCGTCGAACTCATCAACGCGGGCCGCAGCGTGGGAGCCAAGGCCTGGCTCGTCGTTGCTCGCGGGTATGCACTGCCGGGACGATTATTGGACGCGTTCGACCGCATGGGTCGGGAGTCCCTCGGTGAGAAACTTCCCTACGTGGAGAGCGACGCGTCGCCCTTCGACGCGGTCGTCGGACCCAGCGGGCTCGAAGGGCTCGGGATCCTCAACCACCGGGCCGACTGTCCTGCCGCGCCCGAACTGCTCCGCGTGACCTGATCTGCCGACCGGTGACGTTGCGACGATGAGCCGGACGGGG
>JBDUBS010000521.1:0-3416 GCA_040003875.1 Acidimicrobiia bacterium
TGCTCGCCAACGCGTGCGGGCCCTGCATCGGCCAGTGGCAGCGCGACGACATCGTGAAGGGCGACGTCAACACGATCGTCTCGTCGTTCAACCGCAACTTCCCGGCCCGCAACGACGGCAACCCGTCAACGTTGTCGTTCATCGGATCGCCCGAGACGGTGACCGCCATGGCGCTCACCGGCCGCCTCGACGTCGACTTCGTGCGGGAACCGGTGGTCGGCGAGGACGGCACCTCGGTGCAACTCCAAGCGCCCGTGGCCGACGAGTTGCCGAGTCGGGGATTCGACCCGGGCAAATCGGGGTTCACCCCGCCGTCGGCCGATCCGGATTCGGTCGCGATCGTGGTGGCGCCGAGCAGCGATCGCCTGGAGTTGCTCCAGCCCTTCGCACCCTGGGACGGGGCGGACTACGCGGGTCTGCGCGTGTTGATGAAGGCTACGGGCAAGTGCACCACCGACCACATCTCACCTGCCGGTCAATGGCTGAAGTACCGCGGTCACCTCACCAACATCTCCGGCAACCTCTTCATCGGCGCGAACAACGCGTTCACGCCCGGCCAGTCGGGTGTCGGCATCGACATGAGGGACGGCAGTGAGGTGGCGCTGCCGGATCTCGCGAAGCGGTACAAGGACGCGGGGATCGCGTGGGTCGCGATCGGCGACGAGAACTACGGCGAGGGATCGTCGCGTGAGCACGCCGCGATGGAGCCGCGGTACATGGGGGCCAAAGCGGTCATCGTGCGATCTTTTGCCCGGATCCACGAAGCGAACCTCAAGAAGCAGGGCGTGCTCGCACTCACGTTCGCAAACCCGGACGATTACGACCTCGTACGCGTCGACGACACCGTCGACATCGTCGGACTCGATGAGTTGGCGCCGGGACGTCCGGTCAAGGTCGTGTTGCACCACGCCGATGGTTCGACCGACGGTGTGGGAACCACCCACACGATGTCGGAGGAGCACATCGCGTGGTTCAAGGCCGGGTCCGCACTGAATCTGCTGGCAGCACAGCAGCAGAGGTAGCCGGCGCGCCCGGGTTCGGCACCGGCGGGGCCCGCCCCGACCAACCGCGCGGGTTGGAGCGAATGGGTCAGTTCATGGCCCGCAAGCGTTGGTGGGTGCTCGGCGTCTGGCTGATCGCGCTGATCGCGCTCGGCGTCCCGGCGTCCGGACTCCAGAACGTCTACCGCGACGTCTTCAGCGTTCCCGGCACCAACTCGCAGTCCGCGACCGACCTGCTGAACCAGCGATTCCCGACCCAGCAACAGCCGAGCGCGTCGGTCGTCGTGTCGGTTCCTTCCGGCTCGATCACGAGCGGTGACCACGAAGCTGCGGTCAATGCGCTGCTCGCCAAGATCAAGACACAGCCCGGAGTGCAGACGGTGAGCGATCCGTTCGGTCCGTTGCCGCGTGTGTCGGCTGACGGGAAGATCGCGGTGGCGAACATCGTCTACCGCGGAACGTTGGCCAGTATGCCCACCGACGCGTTCAAGGCGCTCGAACAGGCTGCGAAGAGCACCCAGGCGGCCGGAGTCGACGTGCAGTACGGCGGGCCTGTCGTCGACATCCAGAACTCGGGGAGCGGCAACGACTCCGCCGAACTCATCGGGATCATCGCCGCGATCATGATCCTGCTGTTCCTCTTCGGTTCCGTGCTGGCCGCGTTCCTCCCGATCGGCGTCGCGCTGTTCGGGGTCTCGACGGCCACCGTCAGCCTCATGTTGCTCGCGACCCAGACCACCATCGGAACGGTTGCACCGATCCTCGGATCCATGATCGGGCTGGGCGTGGGTATCGACTACTCGCTGCTCGTGCTCAGCCGGTATCTCCAGAATCGCGATGAAGGCATGGACCACATCCCCGGTATCGGGCACGCGGTGGGGACCGCCGGTGCCGCATCGCTGTTCGCCGGCTGTTGCGTGGCGATGGCGTTGTGCGGGTTGGCGATCGCGGGTATTCCCTACGTCGCGGTGCTCGGCTTCTCGGCCGGACTGTTCGTGGTGGTCATGGTGCTCGCGTCGCTGACGCTCCTGCCGGCGCTGCTCGGATTCGGTGGCCGGCGAATCGCCGCCCATCACCGCAATGTCGAGCAGGCCGAGGACGTCGGCGGCATCTGGTACAAGTTCGCGCACGCAGTGGCGAACCGCGCCGGGGTCTTCGTGGTCGTCTCGGTGCTGATCCTCGCGGTGCTCGCCGCGCCGATCCTCGACCTCAAACTCGGCTTCACCGATGACGGTGACGCGCCGGTTGCCACCACCCAACGCAAGGCCTACGACCTCATCACCCAGGGATTCGGCGAGGGTGCCAACTCGCCGCTGCTCGTGGCGATCGGGGTGCCGACGCCCACCGTCGCAAATGCGGGTGCCAGTGTGGCGGCGGTCGAGAAGCTCGCTACCGCACTCGGCAAGGCGCCGGATGTCGCGTCGGTGACGCCGGCGATCCCCGGCCCGGACAAGAACGCCGCGATCGTTCTCGTCACGCCGCGCCAAGCACCGAACGCGGCGTCGACCCAGGCGCTCGTGCGTAACCTCCGCGAGACGGTGATTCCCCAGGCAACCGCGGGCACGGTGTTGGAACATCAGGTGTTCGTCGGTGGCCAGACCGCATCGCTCATCGACGTGACCGACCGCGTGTCCAGCCGGCTGCTCGAGTGCATCGGCATCGTCGTACTCGGCGCGTTCCTCCTGCTGATGATTGTGTTCCGTTCGGTACTGGTCCCGATCAAGGCCGCGGTGATGAACCTGCTCTCGATCGGCGCCGCGTACGGCGTGATCGTGGCGGTATTCCAGTGGGGCTGGGGTCGCGAACTGATCGGCGTCCATCAACCCATCCCGATCGTCGCCTTCATCCCCCTGATGATGTTCGCGATCCTCTTCGGCCTCTCGATGGACTACGAGGTGTTCCTGCTCTCCCGGATCCGGGAGGAGTACCTCCGGCTCGGCGACTCGCGTGAAGCGGTTGCGGTCGGCGTGGCCAAAACCGCACGGGTGATCACCGCAGCCGCGGGGATCATGATCGCGGTGTTCCTCGGCTTCGTGATCAGCCCGAACCCGACGGTCAAGATGATGGGTGTCGGCATGGCCGCCGCAGTCCTCATCGACGCCACCGTCGTACGACTGCTCCTCGTGCCGGCCGTGATGCGTTACCTCGGTGACGCAGCCTGGTGGTTGCCGAAGTGGCTCGACCGGATCCTCCCGCACCTCGACCTCGAAGGTGCACCGGTCGAACCTGCTGTTGCAGCTGGGTCTTCGGGCTTCCAGGTGGAAGGTACCGACGCTCCGGCTCCGCACGCATCTGCGACGGCCGGGTCAGACGAACTGTCCAACATCACGCACTGAATATCTCGGTCGCAACCGACGCTCCCGTGCGGTCCCACCCGCGACCGCGGATCACGGTCTTTCTCCACCGCCCGACGAT
>JBDUBS010000273.1:0-3411 GCA_040003875.1 Acidimicrobiia bacterium
TCGGCCCCGACCTTTCGCGACCCCGGAACGGCGCCACGGAGCGTGAAGCAGGCGTTCCCGGAGGGTTCCGGTGATGAGCCGAGCGCTCTCGGCGGTGCCCGTTCCTCAGGGGACACGTTGCCGGTACGCTGGCGACCGGGAGCGGCGGTCGGGAGGGAGGGCCCACGTTGGGATCACGGCAGCGGTGCGCGAGACGTTGGATGCTCGGTCTCACGACGTTCGTGGCGATGGTCGTGTTCGCGTCGGCGTGTCACTCGGATGGTCCAGCACGATCGGCGCCGACGATGGACGGAATGCCTGGGATGTCGGCGCGAGACATGGAAGCGATCACCGGGCCTCGGCGGCCGCTCGCCGCGACTGCGGACGGGCGAATCGATGCGACCCGCATCGATCTCGGCGGGGTGGCGGGCGTGAGTCCCACCGAGCAGGCCCGCGCCGAGGCGCTGTTGAAGAGAACCGTCGAACGGTTGCCGGCGTGGGCCGACCGCCGCCACGCGCTGGCGTCCGGGTTCTTCTCGATCGGCGACGAATCGAGGGGCTACGAGCATCTCGTCAACCTCGTGTACATGAACGACCAAGAGGTGCTCAATCCCGACCGACCCGAATCGTTGCTCTACCGCGTCGGGCCCAACGGGGCACACGAACTCGTGGCCGCGATGTACTTCTTGCTTCCGGGGACCACATTCGCATCCGTCCCCGACCTCGGCGGCCGGCTCACGCAGTTCCACATCCACGGACTGCTCTGCCTCAAGCCGGGTTCGCTCCACGGAGCCCAGATCCGATCGGACGGATCGTGCCCACCCGGTACGAGTCGACCCAAGGACAGAGTCCCGATGATCCACGTTTGGATCGTCCCCAACCGTTGCGGCCCGTTCGCAGCACTCACCGATGCGGGGGGCGGCGAGGTGCAACCGGATGAGCTCGTCCACTGTGATCGGGTCCACGGCACCTAGCCCGACCTCGCCGGGTGCCGGTCGGAACCGCATCCAAGTTGGCGCCCGAAGCCCGCTCGGAATTTCCGTCGCAGTTCCGTCGCAGTTCCGTCGCACGGCGCGCTAGGCCAGCCCGAACTCGGACCAGTCCTCCGGGTTGCGTTCGGTGTACTGCCCCATCACGCGACCGTCGACGGCGTCGCACTCGACGAGCCCGCGCAGACTCGGCGGCTCGTCCGCGCTGTAGAGGAGAATGCGCCACGCAGGCCGGCTGCGAGTCCCGTACCACGCGAGCTGTGCGGACGCGTGGCCGACCGGGAACCCGACCGTCCGGCTCGCGACCGCGAGCGCCTCGGTCTCGTTGATCCCGGTCTTCCAACCGGCGGCGAAGTGGTACGCCCCGACCGCCACGAGGATGAGGCCGACCGCGAGCAGGCCCTGGTTGCCGCTCTGCGCGTACTGGGCGAGACAGCCGGCCGCGATCACCAGGTGGATGGTGCCGGTGATCCGCCGCTTCCCGTTGTCGGGGAACACCGTGGGACCGACGAAGTTCGTGACGTCGAGATCACCGGGCAGCGCGTCGTCGGTGTCCTGGGAGTGCTCGCTGGGTTCGACGGGCTCGGTCACGGTGCGGACGCTACCGACCTCGGGTTCCGCCACGCGAACTGCACGCCCTGGCGTGCAGTTCGTGTGCGGGAACCGGTCAAGTGGGGGGCCAGGCGGCGAGGAGCTTCTCGTAGGACTGGCGCAGGCTCTCGGGGAGGACCCGGGCGTCGGCCACGGCGGTCATGAAGTTCGTGTCGCCGTTCCAGCGGGGCAACACATGGATGTGCACGTGTCCGGGCACGCCGGCGCCGGCGGCCCGTCCGATGTTGGCCCCCACATTGATGCCCTCGGGTCGGTAGACCGATTCGACGGTGGCGGTTGCGCGCTGCACCGCGTGCATCAGGGCGGCGCCCTCGTCGGCGTCGAGCTCGGTGATCGACGCGACGTGGCGGAGCGGGGCGACCATCACGTGCCCCGAGGTGTACGGGTACGCGTTCATCACGGTGAAGGAATGGTCGGCGCGCTCGAGGATCTCGGCCTCGGCGTCGTCGAGTTCGAAAAGTCCACAGAAGAGACAGCCCGCGGGCCGGGAGTGGGTCTCGATGCTCTCGATGTAGCTCGACCGCCAACCGGCCCAGAGCCGCTCCATGGTCATCGGCGCTCGCGCACGTCGGCGGTGATCCGACCGACGAACTCGTCGAGCGCCACACCCCGCTCGGGCGCGTCGTTCCCGCGGGCGTTGACCCCGACGGTGGTGTGCTCCATGTCGTCGTCGCCCACCACGAGGACGTACGGGACCTTCTCCGTCTTCGCCCGCCGCACCCGGTTGCCGAGGGTGTCGTTGTGCGCATCGAGGACCTCGACCCGCAGCCGCTCGGCCAGCAACCGCTCGGCGACGCGCAGGGCGTAGTCATGATGCCGGTCGGCGACCGGCAACACACTCACCTGCACCGGGGCAAGCCACGTGGGGAACGCACCGGCGTAATGCTCGAGGAGCACCGCGAAGAACCGCTCCACCGATCCGAACAGCGCGCGGTGGATCATGATCGGGCGGTGTCGCTCGTTGTCGGCGGCGACGTAGTGGAGATCGAAACGTTGGGGCAGTTGCGTATCGACCTGGATGGTCGACATCTGCCACGTCCGGCCGATGGCGTCACGGGCCTGCACCGAGATCTTCGGGCCGTAGAACGCGCCCCCGCCCTCGTCCATCACCAGGTCGAGGCCGGCGCCTTCCGCGACCTCGCGCAGGGCCTCGGTGGCCTCCGCCCATTCCTCGTCGGTGCCGGCCGCCTTGCCCTCCGGCTTGGTCGACAGTTCGAGGTAGAAGTCGTCGAGGCCGTAGTCACGCAGGAGATCGAGCACGAACTCGAGCAGGGAAGCAAGTTCGGTCTTCACCTGGTCGGGTGCGCAGAAGATGTGGGCGTCGTCCTGCGCGAAGCCACGCGCACGGGTCAGGCCGTGGACCACACCCGACTTCTCGTAGCGGTACACCGTGCCGAACTCGAACATGCGCAGTGGGAGTTCGCGGTAACTGCGCGTCCGGCTCTTGAAGATCAAGATGTGGAACGGGCAGTTCATCGGCTTGAGGTAGTACTCGGTCCCGCCGTCGAGCTCCATCGGCGGGTACATGCCCTCGGCGAACCAGTCGAGGTGACCACTGGTCTCGAACAGGTTCGCCTTGGTGATGTGCGGCGAGTACACGAACTCGTAGCCGGCGGCCTCGTGCCGCTCCCGCGAGTAGTCCTCCATGACGCGTCGGATGGTGCCGCCCTTGGGATGGAACACCGCCAGGCCCGAACCGACCTCTTCCGGGAACGAGAAGAGATCGAGTTCCACGCCGAGCTTGCGGTGGTCGCGCCGTTCCGCCTCTTCGAGGCGGTGCAGGTGTTCCGCGAGGGCATCCTTGCTCTCCCACGCGGTGCCGTAGATGCGC
>JBDUBS010000167.1:0-3393 GCA_040003875.1 Acidimicrobiia bacterium
CTGCTCCGCCGCCTCGACCGGGGCTGATCACCGGACGGCTGCGAGACTGACCCGGTCGCCGAGAAGGAGTTGCCATGGTCACCGTGTTCGCCGACGTGGTCTGCCCGTTCACCCACGTGAGCCTGCGCCGCCTGACCGACCGGCGGGATCAGCTCGGGAGCAGCCGCCGCATACTGATGAACGCCTGGCCGCTCGAATGGGTCAACGACGCACCGCTCGCCCCGGCCAAGGCACTCGAGGAGATCGAGGCGCTCCAACGGGCGGTGACCCCCGACCTCTTCGCGGGTTTCGATTCGGCCACGTTCCCCCGCACGTCGGTCCCGGCGCTCGCCCTCGCGTCCCTCGCGTACACCCAGGACCTCGCCACCGGCGAAGCCGTCGGACTGGCTCTCCGCGACGCCCTCTTCGAGCAGGGCCTCGACGTCAGCGATCCCGCGGTGCTGTCGGCGATCGCCGCCGCGCGCGATCTCGACGCCCGTGACGCGGACCCCGATGCGGTCCGCGCCGAATACGAGGAAGGGAAGCGGCGGGGCGTCGTCGGCTCGCCGTACTTCATCGTCGATGGCAACGGGTACTTCTGCCCATCGCTCGACATCGAGCACGCCGACGCGGGGTTCTCGGTCCGCTTCGACGCCGAGGATTTCGAGGCGCTCGCGCAGCGTTCGTTCGGACCGCGGCGGGCGGTTGATGCCGGTGCGTGACTGGTTGGACCACCTCCATGCGCAACACGACGAGTTGTGGTCGCTGCTCGAGCCGCTGGATGCCGCGGGTTGGACCCGGCCCACACCGTGCCCGGGTTGGGACGTCGGAGACGTCGTCCTGCACCTGACCCAGACCGACCAGCTCGGCATTGCGAGTCTCCGTGGTGACCTGAGTCGGGACATCGAGCAGTTCATGCGCGCCGGCGGAGCATCGTCGGTCGACGATGCTGCCGCGGCGAGCGTCGAACACGCGCGTGGTACCGGCGGGCCGCAGGTGGGGGAAGCGTGGCGCGTCGGTGCCGCCGAACTCCGTGCGGGCCTGGCCGCGGCGGATCCGCGTGAGCGGGTGCAATGGGTGGTCGGCCGACTCAGCGTGCGCACGCTCGCCGCCACTCGACTCGCGGAGTGCTGGATCCACACCGGCGACGTTGCGGTGGCGCTCGGGATTGCGCTCGCACCGACCGACCGGCTCCGACCCATTGCCCGGCTGGCGTGGCGCACGGTTCCGTACGCGTTCGAACGGTCGGGTCGAGCGCTCCATGGTCCGGTCGCATTCGCGTTGACCGGACCCGACGGCGACGCCTGGGAGTTCGGTCTCGACGAAGAGCCGGTGACGGTCGTGCGCGGTCCGGCGGCTGACCTTTGTGCAGTGGCGGCGCGCCGAAAAGACCCCTCGCAGACCGCGCTGGTGGCAACCGGCCCCGACGCGGCCGCGGTGCTCGAGTTGGTGCGGACCTACGCGTAGCGCGTGAGCGGCGGGAGGCCACGCAGCCGTTCGACGCCCACCACCACGAGCCAGGCCGCGCCGAGCACCACCCATCCGCCGACCGCATCGAGGATCCAATGGTTCGCGGTCACGACGATCGCGAACGTCGTCACCGCGGGGTAGAGCAGGACCAGCGCCCGGACCCAGCCCCGCCGGACGACGGGCGCGAGCGCGAGGGCCGACCACGTGGACCAACCGATGTGGAGTGAAGGCATCGCGGCGAAGAGGTTGCCGAACGCGGCGCGCGATGCGGCGGTAGGAACCCCGTGGCGAAGCACCACGCGCTGTTGCGGTCCGAAGTTGAAGAACCGGGCGGCGGTGTCGACGAAGCCGTAGCGAGTGGGCATGAGTCGCGGCGGCATCAGGGGATACGCCCAGAACGCAAGGATCCCGATGGTCAGCATCAGCAGGAGCACGTTGCGCCAGCGCAGGTAGCGCGCCGGTGCGCGCTTCCACAGCGTGACCAGCGCGACCACGGGCATCACGAAATGGATCGTGCCGTAGTAGATGTTCCAGAACGTCAGGAACGGTCCCCAGGAGATGAAGGCCTGTTGGATGCGGTGTTCCTGGTACAGCGCGACGGCTCGTTCCCACCGCACGACGTCGTACCCGTGGCGGAGCGCGATCCGCGCCGAGCCCGAGACGTGAGAGCGGAGTTCGTCGTACAGCAGGTACAACCCGATGCCGAGCGCGGTCTCCAGGATCCAGCCGTACCGGACCCGCTGGGTCCAGGTCGAGCGCCGCGTCGGTGTGGGCTCCCCCGCCGTCACGCCGGGGCTGGGTCGCGACGCCGCAGGATGAAGGTGCCGGATGCGGTGGACACGACGTCGCCGTCTGCGTTGCTGATGGTCGTGGTGAGGTACGCGATCTGGCGCGCGAGCCGCACTACCTCGGCGCGCACCGAGAGTGCGTCGCCGGCCTTGGCGCCGCGCATCGTCGAGTAGGTGATCGAGATCGTGGCGCCGCTCTCACCGCGTTCGAGCGCGCTGTTGGTGGCGAAGTTCATCGCCGCGTCGTGCACCACCGCGTAGACGCCGCCGTGCACCGCGCCCACCGGGTTGCAGGCCGATTCGGTCGGGTTCCACGCGGCCTCGACCCAGCCCTGGCCGTAGCGGACGAAGTCGACGCCGAGCTGACCCAGGAGGGCCATGCCGCCGTCACCGAGGGCTTTGTCCATGTCTCGCACGGGTGGGGACATTAGTGACCGCATCGGACTGGCTGCGCTCTCTGTCACAGCGGTGGGAAGTCGTTCGGGGTCACGGTCGCTCCGCACGTCTCGATTGGCTGCGCTTCCTGCTGTGCGTCGGGCTGCGGTCTGGCGGGTGCCGGTCGCTCCGCACGAGGACGGCGCAGATCGAGGGGCATACAATCGTCGACCTTCCCCTTTCCTTGCTCGGAGATCTCATGCCCACCGCTGTCATTGTCGATGCCGTTCGGACCCCGCTCGGACGCCGCAACGGATCGCTCGCCGCCATCCACCCCGTCGACCTCGCCGCGCACACGCTGCGCGCGCTCGTCGAGCGCACCGGCGTCGATCCCGCGCTGGTCGAGGACGTCATCATGGGCTGTGTCATGCAGGTCGGCGACCAGGCCGTCAACGTCGGGCGCAACGCGGCGCTCGCGGCGGGCTTTCCCGAGACCACGGTCGGCACCACCGTCGACCGCCAGTGCGGCTCCTCGCAGCAGGCCGCCCACTTCGCGGCCCAGGGTGTGATGGCCGGCGCGTACGACGTCGTGATCGCGGCCGGCGTGGAGAGCATGAGCCGCGTGCCGATGGGCGCGTCGTTCATCCAGGGGAGCATGCCGTTCGGACCGCAGATGCTCGAGCGGTACCCGAACCTCGTCCCCCAGGGAATCTCGGCCGAGATGATCGCCGAGAAGTGGAACATCTCCCGAGAGGACAACGACCGGTTCTCGGTCCGATCG
>JBDUBS010000321.1:0-3392 GCA_040003875.1 Acidimicrobiia bacterium
GAGGGTTACGTGCTCGGAGGCGTGGTCGGCGGGAGCCCAGCGGCGCCGAGCCGGGCGCTGGCGACCAGCCACTTACCGTTGGGCTTGACGAGCCCGATGCTCAACTGACCACCGGGACGGGTGAAGGTGCACAGCTTCCCGCCGTTCACGTACGGGTTCGGGACGCAGTTGGTCCAGACGAGGCCGCTGAGCTTGCCCTTGAGTAGCGCCATTTCGCTTTTGCCGTCGGCGGTGGTGACCTTCGTGAGCTTCGCCAGATCCCCGGTCTGGGCGGCCTTGCGGGCCGTCTGCGCGATGATCACGGCCGGAGTCCCGACGTCCTTCTTGTTGGTGAGTTTGTAGACGACGAAGGCGCCGCCCGCGAGGGCGATCACCACGACCACGGCGATGATGATCGTTCGGGTCGAGGACGACATCTTGGTGGGGGTTGCTGCACTGTCGGTCATGGGCGGACACGCTAACGCTCTGGACGACCGGGCTGCCGTGATCGTCGGTGGTGCGGACGGGTCCTTTCCGGTCAATCCGCGAGGTCCACCACCACCGGGGCGTGATCGCTGGGCTGCTTGCCCTTGCGGGCGTTGCGGTCGACGAGGGCCCACGTGACCCGGTCGGCCACCGGCGCACTCGCCAGGACGAGGTCGATGCGCATGCCGCGACCCTGGTGGAAGTCGCCGGCGCGGTAGTCCCAGTAGCTGAAGAGGTTCGAGTCCTCGTACCGGCGGCGGAACGTGTCGACCAGACCCCACGCTTCCAGACGACGGATCGCGGCCCGCTCGGGTTCGGTCACGTGGGTGGATCCGACGAACGCCGTCGCGGACCAGACGTCGCGGTCCTCCGGGGCGACGTTGAAGTCACCGGTGATGACCACCGGATCGGTCGGGGTGTGATGAGACTCGAGCCACTCGGCGAGCCGTTCGAACCAGACGAGCTTGCGGTCGTAGAACTCGCTCGGGACCTCGCGCCCGTTGGGGACGTAGACGCTGACGATCCGGATCCCCCCGCAGGTGGCGGCCAGCATGCGCGCGTCGTCGACGTAGGGGTCGTCGACGCCGGGGCCGAACCCGTTGGCCGGGTCTTCGATGCCGACCTTCGAGAGGATCGCGACACCGTTCCACTGGTTGTAGCCGTGGTGGACACTCTCGTAGCCGAGCGCGGCGAACGCCATGCCGGGGAACGCCTTGTCGGCGAGTTTGGTCTCCTGCAGGCAGAGGACGTCGGGTCTGGCGTACTCGAGCCATTCCTCGACCCGCGGCAGACGCGCTTTGAGCGAGTTGACGTTCCAGGTTGCGATGCGCACCGTTCGTCCTTCAGATGGTGAGGTGGTCGGGATTGGCGACGAGGAGCTTCGACCGTACCGAGGCCCGGACCGCGACGAGAACTTCTTGCCGGCGATCGTCGAGTTCACCGGCGCGGATCCGACGTGCGAGTTCGGTCGCAAGGGTGCCGACGGTGCCGTCGACGCCGAGGAGGTTCGAGAGTCGCGCGTGCTCAGCCGCGTGTTGCTCGCCGCCGAGGACGAGTTCTCGCTCCACCATCGCGAGTGCGCGGCTCGCGACCCGGGCGTGGAACGCGACGCGACCGTCGCCCGGCATGACGTCACGCTCGAGGTACTCGCGTACCGATTCGACGAGCTCGACCATCGTGGGCCGGTCGTGCATCGCGGGCGCGACCACCGGAGACGGGTCGCTCCGGTCCGAGTCGCCGTCTCCGGGACCCGCGTGATCGGGGTCGAGCAGGCCGAGGAGATCCCACTCCATCTCGGCGATGCGACGACCGAGTGCGGCGAGTTCGACCGAGCGCACGAGACCCTGCAGGTGTGATGCGGCCTGCATCTCGCAGATCACGCCCCACTTCAGCGTGCCGAAGACCTCCCAGAAGTGCAGGTGCTCGGCCGTGACCTTCCGGTCGGCGGCGGCCTGATATCGGTCGAGGAGTTCCGCGGCACTCCCGAACCCGCCCGCTGTCCGGTCCACGTTGCCGAACCGCCAGGACTTCACGCAGAACCAGCCGAGGTCCTCGATCGGATCGCCGAGGTGTGCGAGTTCCCAGTCGAGTACTGCACGGAGCCCGTCCGGGCCGACGATGAAGTTCCCGTTGCGGAAGTCGCCGTGCACGAGCGTCGGGGGCGTGTCGGGCAGGCTCCTGGCGTGCTCTGTGAGCCAACGCAGGCCGAGCTCGAAGGCCGGATGAGGTTCGCCCAACACGTCGATGACGCCGCGGAACTGGTCGATGAGGGCGGGCGCGTCCTGAAGGGGGAGTCGGGGGAGCGACTCAACCGGGAGCGCGTGGATCGCGGCGGCGGCCTCGGCGCACTGCCCGACGAGCTGTGGCCGCGCGACGGCGAACTGCTCGTCGCGGAGGATCTTGCGGGGAATGGTCTCGCCGTCCACGCGGTCCATGACGAAGCCCGCGCCGAGGTCGTCCGCGTCGTCGACCAGGAATCGCACGCGAGGGACGGCGACCGCGCCGGCCGCGGCCGCTTCGAGTAACCGGTATTCGGTGGAGCGGTCGGTCTGACCGATCGAGGCGCCGGGATCGCGCCGCAGGACGAGTGGAATCTCGAGTTCTGGACTCCGGGCGAGAAAGGCCCATGTTTCGCGCGACGCGCCGCCCGAAAGCCGCCGGAGCTCGGTCACTTCGAAGGTGCCACCGAGGTGGCGGCCGCAGGCGATCGCGAGGCGGGGAGCGTCGACGGCGGCCATGGGTGCAACCTAGTGGCGCGTTCCGGCTCGGCGACCGGGTGCCACCGCTAGCCTCCGCGTCGAACGCGCCACGTCGTCGAAGGAGCTGGCCATGGCCGACCGCTGCGATCCGGATCTCCTGGCGGAGGTACCCCTGTTCGCCGAGTTGTCACGCGCCGAGCTGCGGCGGATCGCGTCGGTGGCGAAGATCGCGAGCTTCCGGGACGGCGCCACGATGGTGGAAGAGGGCGCGCTCGGTGGCCGCTTCTTCGTGATCCAGTCGGGCACCGCGAAGGTGACGACCGGTGGCCGGACCCGGATCACCCTTGGCCCCGGTTCGTACTTCGGTGAGCTGTCGGTGCTCGACGGTCAGCCGCGGTCGGCATCGGTCGTGGCTACCGCGCCGGTCGTCGCGTGGTCGATCGCCGACTTCAACTTCCGCGCGCTGCTCAAGCAGTACCCGGCCTTGGCCGTGAAGTTGCTCGGCGCGCTCGGCGCGCGCCTCCGGCAAGCGGAACGCTCCCTCGTCTCGTGAGTGGGCGTCTCGTGAGTTGGTACGAGGAGCACGTGCTCCCGCACGTCGTCGAACTCACCTGCGGCGGCGCGGGAATGGTCCCGATCCGGCGACCGGTGATGGACGGTCTCCGGGGCACCGTGTTGGAGATCGGATTCGGTTCCGGGAGCAACGTCGGCCTCTACCCGCCGGCCGTC
>JBDUBS010000695.1:0-11425 GCA_040003875.1 Acidimicrobiia bacterium
CGACGAACAGCCTGCGGAGTTCGAACCACGCGGCGACGTCGTCACGCGGCGCCATCGACCGCGTCGCATGGGTGAGCGGCACGTGGCGCACTCCGCGGGCTTCGATCGCGTCGACGTAGCGCCCCGGCGCCGATGCGCCGATCACTTCGTAACCGGCCGCAACGAATGCACTGAGTTGCGGGCCGAGCAACAGCTCGAGGCTCATGTCCGTGGTCGTGACGTGGACCAGGCGCTTCGTCATCCGGTGGCATTTCGGTAGCGCCATCGGTTCGCGGCGACTCGGAGCGAGTCCTCGAAGCGCATCCCGCCGGCGACTTTGGCCGCGAAGAAGCGGGCTCCGTCGCTGCGCTGCACGGGGCTCCGCGCGAGGCGATGAGGATCGGTCGCGCCGAACCGATTGGCGTGGGTGCCGGCCAGGGCCGCCGACCGGTAGCGAGCGCGCGCCGCCGCGTCGGCCGGTGACGATCCCGCCACCGCCTTCGGATAGGCGAAGTGGTGCGGCCGCAGGCCGAGGTGCGCTTCGATGAGGTCGTCGGCGCGATCCAGTTCGGTGGCGATTTCGGTCGGTGGGAGTCGATCGAGCAGTGCGTGGGTGTGCGTGTGCGATCCGACGGTGACCCGGCCGGTCGCGTGCACATCCTCGAGCGCCGACCACGACAGCGGCCGACCGGCGTTCGGGAAGTCACGACCCTCCTCGACGAATGCGGTGGCCAGGTAGAGCGTGGACGGCAGGCCGAAACGCTCCAGGACCGGCACCGCGACGTCGGCGAAATCGGCGGTGCCGTCGTCGAACGTGATCACGATGGGATCGCTGCCCGAAGCCGTCGGTTGCTCGAGTCGGTCGAGCGCCTCGTCGATGGTCACGACCCGTACACTGGCCGCGAGTTGCTCCATCTGGTCGGTGAAGGTGGCGACGGGCAGGTCGACATCGAGTCCCGACCCGCTGCCGACCCGGTGGTAGATGAGGACGACGACACCATTGGGCGGAGAGACGACGCGGTCCACCGCGAACGCCGACCACTTCAGCGCCTGCTTCGCCATGCTCGGCAACGCCCAGCCTCCTGATCGCGACGGAAGGTCGGGCATCGTAGACGCCCGCTTCCACTCAGCTTTTCGACCGCTTGGTTCACTTCGGCGTTGTCGCGACCACGTTCCGTGGCCACCGTCGCTCAGTCGCTTCATAGATTCGGTGCCGCTGGCTGTACCGGTTTCAGGGTATTTGTGGCGGTCTGGTGGGTCACCTTGCCTATGGATCGGACGCTCGAACTACGACTACACTGCGTGGCCTTCGCCTGCGATGGCCGTGTCGCCGTGGCGCGTTTCCCAACTCGGACACCCTGGCCCGGGGGGGCCCACACACCGCGATGAGACCACTCGACTATCTCAGGATCTTGCGTCGCCGCTGGTGGATCCTGGTCGTCGGGGCGCTGATCGGGTCACTCCTCGCGTTCGCGACGCGACCGAGTGAGTCCACCGTGGCCCAGTTGACGGCGCCGAAGGTGCAGTTCCGGGCCACCCACACGCTCGAGACCAACGACGCGACGCCGGGCCGGATCAGCTTCGACCGATACGCGCTGCGGACGATCCGCGGGCCGATCCCGGACGCCGCGATGAAGATCCTCAAGGCCAGCCCGTACCCGACGGTGATCAACAAGGACCAGGCGACCTCCTCCGACACCACCCAGAAAGGTGGTGCCAACAGCTCCCAACGGAACCGTCAGGGTGCGACGGACCCTGGGATCCCGAAGGTCCGCGCCGGGAAGGGGATCATCACGATCTTCTTCCACTTCAGCGCGCTGCACCAGGTCACGGTGGCCGCGGTTCCCGACCCGGCCACCGGGGCGCTCGCGATCAGCGCCGCGGGCGCGCTCGAGGAGGTTGCGGACGTCGCGAACGTGTTCGCGAAGCAGTTGCTCGCGTCGCTCTCGCAGGACGTCAGGGATCAATTCGCCGCCAAGGTCTCGCAGACCCAAAAGAGCCGTGATCTCAACGATGGAGCGATCTCCGCGCTCGACGGGCAGATCGCTGTCGCCGCCGATCCACAGGTGAAGTCCCAGCTTCTGCAGCGCCGGACTGCGTTGCAGACGAAGAAGGACGGATTCGACCAGGATCTCGCGCAGCTCACCCTCTCGGGCCCGGATCCAGTTCCACTCAAGACCCTCGAAGCCGCGACCATCGGCCGGGAGGACCTCATCCGGTCCGCCGGCGGGACCGCGCTCGCGCCGAATCAGCGCATGCTCGTCGGTGGCGGGGTCGGATTCTTCCTCGCTCTGGCCCTCCTCGTGATCACCGAGCTGCTCGGCGCCCGTATCCGTGACGTCGCCGGTACCGAGGCCGCGGCGCGCATGCCGGTCATCGCCGAGATCCCGGTCGTGAAGATGGATCGCGCGGATCGGTTCCAGGTCGCCACGTCGGCCGAACCGGCGTCGTTGACCGCGGAGGCCTACCGATCGTTGCGCACGTCTTTGCTCGCGATGTGGCAACGCCACCCCAAGAACGTGGCCGTGAGCAATGGGAACGGAAATGGAAACGGAAACGGGAACGGCCACGGAGCCGGCGCTGGCGCCGGCGCCGGCGCGGGAACGGTCACCCGGGGGCGCCCGCTGCGCACGTTGCTGGTCACCTCACCCGGACCCGCCGAGGGGAAGTCGATCTCGGTCGTCAACCTGGCCGCGGCCTTCGCCGAGACCGGCGTCACCGTGATCGTCATCGACGCCGACTTCCGGCGCCCGACCCAGACGCGGTATTTCGATCGACCCCGCAACCCGAACCTGGGCGACGTCGACCTGACGTGTGAACCGGAGGATCTCGAGGCGATCCTCCAGGACACCGAGGTCCCCGGCGTGCGGCTCGCCGCGAGCGCGCCGACCAAGTCGGATCCGGGTCACGCAATCGCAGTCGCCAAGGCGGCGGTGGGCGCGGCGATGCAGCTCGCCGATCTCGTGATCGTCGACTCGCCCCCGATCCTGCTCGCCAACGACGCCGCCGACCTCGCGCTCGGGGTCGACGCGTCGGTCTTGCTCGCTCGTTCGGGCTGGACTCGCCGGAGCGGCGTCGTGTCGTCGGCCGACCTCCTGCGCCGCCTCGAAGCCACGGTGATCGGCGTGGTGATCGTCGGGGCCGAGCACGGGGTGCGCGCCGGCTACTACGGCTACTACGGCTACTACGGCTACGGCTACGGCTACGCCCACCCGGGCGAGGTGTCGATCCTGCAGCGACTCCTGCCGTGGAAGGCATCGCGGAAACCACAGTCTCGTCAGCGCGTCTCGGTGCCCGGACCCGGGTCCGCCCCGACGACCCCCAGCGCCCCCGTGCCACCGCAGGCGCAGGACCCTGACGATCCCTGGGTCTAGCGTCGCGCCATGTCCGGCTCGGGTCGCTCCCCGTCTCCATCGGTGCGCTGGGTCCGCAACCCGGAACTCATCACGCGGCGTGGAGCGTTCGGGGTCTTGGTGCTGGCTCCGCACGGCGACCAACCGATCCTGCTCGAGGGCACCGGGGTGAACGTCTGGGATGCATTGAGCGAGCCGAAGACCGAGGTCGAACTCGCGGGCGAGCTCGCCCGGACATTCGACGTCGACGTCGCGACGGTCCGGGCCGATCTACGAGTCGCCCTGGACCGGCTGGAGACCACGTCGGTCGTGGTTCCCACCGGTCCATGACCACGATCAGCCTCGGCGCGGCGTGCGCACTCGGTGTGCCCGGATCGTCGGCAGGGGCGGCATTTCCGACGGGTCCTGCGTGGGACGCCTTCCTCGGCCGAGCCCGGGACGAGCGAGCAGTCTCGATCCTTGCGTGCGCGGTGGCCGGCGGACTCGTCGATGCCACCGAGCACCAGCGCGCCGAGTTGGCCGTGGGCCACGAGGCCGCGATGCGGTCGTGTCTCTATCTCGAGCAGGCGACGGTGAACGTCGCGTGGGTGCTGGACGCCGCAGGTATCGATGTTCGTCTCCTGAAGGGTCCGGCCGTCGCTCGGCTCGACTACCCCGATCCGTCGTGGCGGACATTCGGTGACATCGATCTCCTCGTTCGGTCGGCGGACTACGACGCCGCTGTGGCGGCGCTGGTCGCCGGCGGTGGACGACGCCGCTCGGCCGAGATCAGGCCCGGCTTCGATCGACGCTTCGGCAAGGGCGTGTGCATCGTCCTCCCGAGCGGTGTGCAGGTGGACCTGCACCGGACACTTGCGTCCGGACCGTTCGGTCTCACCATCCCGCTCGACGACCTGTTCGCGGGCGACGACACAGTGCGCTTCGGCGGTGCGGTGATCCCGGTGTTGTGCCGCGAACATCGGCTGGCCCACGCATGTGTGCACGCTGCGCTCGGAGATGCATCCCCGAGGTTGGTGGCGCTCCGCGACATCGCGCAGCTCCTGCTCACCACCGACGTCGATGTCGCGGGCACCCGCGCCGAGTCCGTTCGTTGGCGGGCGAGCGCAGTCGTGGCCTACGCCATCGACACCGCATGGCGCACGCTCGAACTCGAACCCACGGCCACCTCGATCTGGGCCCGAGAGTACTCGGCCGATCGGTACGAGCGCCGGTCGCTGGCCGCGTACACCGGGCCGGATCGCAGCTACGCGCGACTGATGATCGCCGGCCTCCCGGCCATCAAAGGCGTCCCGGCGAAGGTGGCCTACGTCAGGGCCCTCCTGCTCCCAGACGCCGAATACGCGGCCCGCCACGACGGCGGCCGGGTCCGACGGATGGGCCGGGCGTTGCGGGCGCGCCGATCTCGCGAGCGAGTCGCATGACCTCCGAGTTCGAACCCGAGGCCGAACACCTTCCGCTTGCCAACGAGCGAGAGCTCGCCATCGTCCGTCCACCCGAGTGGCCTCGCTACGTGATCGGTGTGGGCACGGTGGCGTACGGCATCATGATCATCGCCGCGGTGGGAACGGGAACCTTCGAGCTCGTCGAAGCGGTGCCGCTGATCGCACTGCTGGCCTGGCTCAGCCATCGGATCGCTCACAAGATCGCGGAGATCGACCGCGACCCGGCGATGGTGCAGTTCGTCTTCGCGGCGTTCTGGGCGAAGATGATCGGCACGATGGTCCGTGCGCTCGTCGTGTCGGAGCTCTACGGCAACCGGTCGGACGCGCTCGACTACCACAAGTGGGGCCAGTCCCTCGCTCCGCAGTTCCGAGCGCTCGACTTCTCCGGGGTCCCGTCGTACAGCGGCACCTATTTCATGCGGGTGGTCACCGGCGTCATTTACGCACTGACCGGTTCGTCACAGATGAGCGGCGCCGCGGTCCTGTCGTTCCTGTCGTTCATCGGCCTCCTGCTCCTCTGGCGTGCGTTCAAGCTCGCAGTACCGAACGGTGCGACGTACCGCTACGGGTTGCTCATGCTGTTCCTCCCCTCGTTCCTCTACTGGCCGTCGGCCCTGGGGAAGGAGGGCTGGGCGATCTTCTGTCTTGGCATCGCTTCGTACGGGGTCGCCCGGGCGATGCACGGCGCGATCCCCCTCGGCGTCCTCTGCTTCTTCTCGGGCCTCGCCGGGGTGGCATGGATGCGGCCGCACGTCGCGCTCATCATGTTCTGCGGCGTCGCGCTCGCCGCCGCGGTCGGACGATCGCAGCGCCCGGGCGTGAAGGCCTCGAGCCTCAGGTTGGTGCTGTTCGGCAGTTTGATGATCCTCGGTGTGGCCCTTGCTTCGTCGACCGCGTCCTTCTTCGGCGTCGCGCGCCTCGACCAGGAAACCATCAACGCGACGTTCGCTTCCGCGGAGGGTCGGACGAGTGAGGCGGGATCGTCCTTCACGCCCGTGACGATGTCGAACCCTGCGAATGCTCCGCTCGCGATCGCGACGGTGCTCTTCCGGCCGTTCCCGTTCGAGGCGAGTAGCCCAGTGGCGGCAGCGAGTGCGTTCGAAGGGCTGTTCCTTCTCGTGTTGGCCGTCAAGTCGCACCGCCGGCTCCGATCGCTCGGGCGTTGTATGCGCCGCCAGCCGTACGTGGCGTACTGCCTCGGCATCACCGTCACGTTCATCTTCGCGTTCTCCGCCTTCTCCAACTTCGGGATCCTCGCGCGCGAACGATGTCAGGTCCTTCCGTTCTTCCTCGCGATGTTGTGCCTGCCCGAATGGGAACGCGAGGACAAGATCTCGATCGAGGCCGCCCTTGCCGGCCGTGACTCCCCGGCGCCATCGGTCGATGACGACAGTCCGGCCGATCCCTATGAGACTTCCGAACCGTCCGCAGACGGGAACGTGGCACCGGCGGCACCGCCCGACCCGTACGGGACCGACCGCGACCCCTACGAGCGGTTCCGGGAGTCGCACCGCGGGAACGCATGATCGGATCGCGTCGTTGAACAGCGAACTCTTCGGTGAGGGTGGGTGGAAGCAGACCGCGCGTCTCGGCCTGCTCGACTTCGACGTCGCGATCCACAGCGACCTGCCCGGTGGGGTCGAGTTGCTCGATGAGTTGTACGCGCCCATGCGCCACACCGGTCGCGCCGAACACAGTTTGATCATCGGTCACGCGTTCCGAGCCGGCGAGCCCGGATTCTTCACTGCGGTGGATGGCCGGGTCGTCGTGCGAACCCCGGCGCCCACCGTGGCGTTCGCCCACCTGGTGTTCGCCGCGAACCAGCAGGCGATTGATCGGTCACCGAATCTCGTCCGGCTCCACGCCTCGGGCGTGGCGAGCGGCGCCCAGGTCATCGCGATGCCGGGCGCGATGGGCGCGGGCAAGTCGACGCTCGCGGCCGGCTTGGTCGTTGCCGGCATGCGGTACGTCACCGACGAGGTGGTGGCGATCGATCCCGCGAGCGAATCGGTCCGCCCGTACGGGAAGCCGATCTCGCTCGGGGTCCCGCCGGCGGAACTCGATCAGCCGGCATGGGATCCATCACCGGACGGTCGGAGGTTGGTCGGGGCGAGTGGACTCGTGCCCGCGGCCGCCCTCGGTGCGGTCGTGACGGAGCCCCTCCCGCTCGGTGCCGTGGTGTTGCCCCACTACGTCGCGAATGCGGTGACCCGGATCGACCCGGTGGCACCGGTCGACGCGCTGGCCGCAATCGCGACCCACACGTTCCACCTCGATCATCCGGGCACCCTCGCCGCCTTGGCCCGACTGGTCTCCGGCGTTCCGTGCTACCGACTGGTTGGCGGGTCGTTGCGCGATGCCGTCGCCGCGGTCGAGGACGTCGTCGGCACCGAGGTCGCGTCGCGATGAAGGCGACCCTCACCGGTGGATCGGTGCCGCGTGCAGTCGTCGGCGCCGACGTCGTGATCGTCGACGGCGAAGCCGTCGTGTACGCCGCCGGCGCAGTGCACGCGCTGAACGCAACGGCGACCCTCATTTGGAAGAGTTGTGACGGCCTCGTCGCCCTCGACCACCTGGCCGACGAACTCGCCGAGTCGTTCGGGATCGCGCGCGACGACGCGCGGCGCGACGTGGCCGGGGTGGCGGACGAGCTCTTGACGCGCGGGCTGATCACCGTCGCCGGCGTATCGTCCGGCGACTCCGAGCTCGCCGCCGGTTCGATTCCCGGCGACGCCGTCTTCCAGCCGTCATCCGCCTGTCCGGGTTGTGGCGACGGCCCTGCGTATGAGCAGCATCTGCTGGTCGCGGCCGGCGAGGTCCGCCTCTCCGTCGGTGCCGACGGCGAGATCGCGGATGCACTCGCTACGGTCCTCGGCCCCCACGTGCGCGATCGAGTGGTGGCACCGCGCGATCGAGCGTCCTACGGCGTGGTCATCCCGGCTCCATCACGTCACACGGGAGTCATGCAGCTCGCTCGGCTGCACCGCGGGCCGGACGTCCTGCTCGCGAGCCGTGATCCGGAGCGGGTGCTGCGGGCGGTGATCTCGCAGGTCGCGCTCCACGCGGTTCCCGAGCCGCTCGTGCGACTGGAAGCCATTGCGATCGGGACCGGCGAGCGGGCGGTCGTGGCGGTGGCCCCCGCCAATCGGAAGACGTACGCGCGCGCCGCGGCCGAGCACGGACTCGCGCTGTCCGACGGATCCGGGATCGCGATCGACCTGGACTCGATGACCGTGCGCCACGGACCGGTCTGGACCGATCTCGACCTCGCCCCGTTGGCGGACGCCGCCGCGACCCGTCGGCACCTCGGCGACGAGCCCGAGGCCCTGCCCTGGCGCGCCATGGACCTCGTGGGCATTGCGGTGGACGGACCGCCGCACGCCGCCAGTCTGGTGGGCGAAATGGGGAGCGGTGCGTCATGGGATCGGGTCCCGCCCCTGGCGAGGTTGCTCGACGTCGCCCGCTCGGTTCCGATCCGGTCAGGTAGCGCGCCGGCGCAGATTGCCGCGATCCTTCACGGCGGTTAGTCGCGAGCGGGGGTCACTTCGCGCAGCGACGAGAGTTCCGTACCGAAACGATCTGCACCTCGGCGTGTCCGAGCCCGCCCATGGTGGCGCGTGCGATGGCGCGCCGCGCGACCCTCGGTCGCGGGTTCACGATGACGTCCACACACAAACCGCGGGTGTAGATCTTGATGAGTCGCTGACGTTCGGCGACGCTCTTGCCGATGATCGGCCCGCGGCGGCGATGAAACGAGATCCATTCGAATCCGCCGTACACCGCGAGAGGCGAGTAGCCGCGGCGCACGGTGGCGGTGTCGACCCGCCACCGGGTGGCGTCGAAAGCGGCCGAGTCGGTGCTGAAGAGCAGCCCAACGCCCGCGAAGAGCGACAGGACGAGCCCGATCGCGACGAGGCGAATCGCGCCGCCCGACGAATGGCGGGGTACTCGCACCTCGGGGACAACGGATACCGGGACGGGCCGGTTCATGGTTGCCATCGCAAGGAGCCCGACGAGCGGGATGGCCGGGAGTGCGTACCGGTCGAAGATGGGCAGCTTCGTCGCGATCGCGATCGTGTACGCGGCGGTGAATCCGGCGACGGTCAAGACGACGATCGCGGTACCGGGATCGCGGAGTGCCCGATCGCGTGTCCGGAGCCGTTCGACCAAGCGCGTGCCCGGTTCAACCATGCTGAGCAGCAGCAGTATCCCCGCGATGCTGCCGGCGACCACGAGGAGGTCGAAGAGTGTCGCGGGCATCACGAGGACGCGGCTGCCCTTCAGGACGTCCGTCGAGAGCACTCCGCGTCGGTCGACGTAGTTCCCCACGAACGGTGTCGCCGGGCTGCGGACGTACGTCACCAGGAGCCAGGTGGTGGCGAAACCGACGGTGGCGATCGTGATGGCCCGCGACGCGGTCCACGCTCGGCGTGCGATACGGCCGGGTCCGATCCAGACGACCACGGGAACCAGGAGCAGGCCGGTCAACCGGAGGAATCCCGCGCTCTGGACGACGAGGTTCGGGATGAGGCCCGACGTCTGGGGGTTCGGCGAGAGGCTGAGCCCGTCCGGCAGACTCGACCACCACGCCAGCAGACCGATCGTCGCAATCACCAGCGTCCCCGCCATCGCGATCACGGCCCGGAGTTGCGATCGGTCCGGTCCGCGCGCCGCAACCCAGGTGGCGACGATGATGACGGCGACCGCAGGGATGAACTCGTACTGGCGGATGGAGATCGCGAGGAACGCGAGCGCGAGCGACGCGGCCAATCTTCCCAGCGCGAGCCGCGGACCGCGCACCGCGGCGACGGCCATCGCGAGGGAGACCATCTGGACTGCGAATGCGGGCACATCGGTCATGTACGTGGCTGCGAGCGGGGCCCACAGTGGACCCACCGCGATCGTGATCGCAATGAGCAGCGCCCCCCGTCGGCACGGCAGCAGCTGACCGGCGAGGACGAACAGTCCGATCAGTCCGCCGAATCCGATGAGCGCGGAGAACACGTGGACCGCTCGGATGGAGTCGCCGAACACGGCCACGATCGGCGCCGTGACCACGAGTTGGCCGATGAGGGTCATCGAGACCCGGTCGTTGAAACCCAGCCGGCCGTGGTCGATCCAGCGGAACAGGGTGACGAGGTAGGACCAGTCGTCACTGCGGGGGATGTCGAGCGCGCCGTAGTGCGACGCGACGACGAGTGGAATCACGACTCCGAGGACGAACAAGCTGACCACCGCCGCCGTCCACGACGCGCCGGATCGAGGAGCGGTGACGGGCGGGGTGTCGAGGCTCATCGGAACCGGATGTGGGTTCTGCTCGTCAGAGCACTTCTCCGTTGAGCAGTTGCCCTCGGAGCGACCCTTTCGTGTCGAAGACGAGCGGCGCGTGTTCGCATACCACAGCCGGATCGAACTCGGGATGATCGACGAGCATGATCGCCAGGTCGCAGTCGGCCAGCGCAGCGGGGCCGAAGTCGACGAACTCAACCGGAAGCCCTGGCTGATGGGCTGCCGGGATGTACGGGTCGCACGCCGTGAGTACCGCGCCGAGCGCGGCGAGCCGTTCGGCGACCATCAACGAGGGTGACTCGCGCCAGTCGGAGGTTCCGGCCTTGTACGCCATACCGAGCAACAGGATCCGCGTGCCCTTGACCGCGCGCTCACTGCGGTTGAGCAGTGCGGTCACGCGCGTCACCACGTAGTCGGGCATGTGTTCGTTGACGTCGTTGGCGAGTTCGACGAACCGGAACGGATGGCCCGACCGGCGGCGCACGCGCCATGAGAGGTAGGAAGGGTCGACGGGCAAGCAGTGGCCACCGACTCCCGGCCCGGGCGTGAACCGCATGTAGCCGAATGGCTTGCTCGAGGCGGCGTCGATCGCAGACCAGATGTCGACACCGAGATCCTCAGCAAACATGGCCAACTCGTTCACCAGTGCGATGTTCACGTGCCGGAAGGTGTTCTCGAGCAGCTTGACCAGCTCGGCCTCGGCCGGTGTGCTCACGGGGACGACCTTGTCCACGAGCGACCCGTAGAAGGCTTCGACCGAACGGCACGACGCGGCGTCGATGCCCGAGACGACCTTGGGGGTGTTCTCGAAGTTCCATCGCTGGTTGCCGGGGTCGATCCGCTCGGGCGAGTACCCGAGGTGGAAGTCGCGACCCGCGACGAGGCCCGAGTGCTCCAACAACGGTCGAACCAACTCCTCGGTCGTGCCGGGATAGGTGGTCGACTCGAGGACGACGAGCGAGTCGGTACGGATGATCTGGGCCAGGGTCTCGACCGCGGACTCGACGTAGCTGAGGTCGGGAACGCCGTCGCGCAGTGGCGTCGGGACCGAGATGATCGCGACGTCGAAGCCGGCGAGGTCGCCGACCTGGTCGGACGCGGTGTACCCGCGGGCAAGTGCCTCGCCGAGGCGGTCATCCGAGACGTCCTCGACGAAGGATCGGCCCTCCCGCAACGCGACCAATCGGCGTGCGTCCACCTCGTAGCCGATGACCGGGTACCCGATCTCGGACGCTCGCATCGCGACGGGGAGGCCGACGTAACCCTGGCCGACGACGACAACGCGTGCGCTGCGGTCTTCGATCCGGCCCAGGAGGCTCGAGGTCATTGGGGGCAGCAGTAGATCAGGTACACGAGGTTGAT
>JBDUBS010000377.1:0-3382 GCA_040003875.1 Acidimicrobiia bacterium
GCGCGATCAGCGTCGCGTCGAGCTCGGGCTGCTTGATCTCCTGGATGTTGAAGTGAATTTTCGGGTTGCCCGTGATCTTGAGCAGACCCGCACGGAGGCGGTCGGCCTCGGCGCCGCGCCGGCCGATGACGATGCCGGGACGCGCGGTGTAGACGTCGACGCGGAGACGGTCGCGGGTGCGCTCGATCTCGACGCGGCTGACCATCGCACGCAGCAACTCGGTGCGGAGGTAGTCGCGGATCTTCCAGTCTTCGACGAGGAGATCCTTGTACTCCTCATCCTCGGCGAACCACCGCGACTTCCAGTCGGTGGTAATGCCGAGACGGAACCCGTACGGGTTGACCTTCTGGCCCATTACTGCTCTCCCTTCGACGAGTCGCCCGACTCGTCGGTGGCGTCCTCGTCGGTGGCGTCCTCGTCGGTGGCGTCCTCAGCATCCGCGTCGGCGACGTCGGAATCTTCGGTATCGCCTGCGGCGGCACCTTCGACCTCGGCCACCGCGTCGTCCGCGGCTTCGAGGTCGGCGGTGTCGGCACCTTCGACTTCGGCCATGCCGTCGTCCTCGTCCTCGTGATCGTGCGCCGCGGCGGCCGCGGTGCTCGCAGCCACGCGCCGACCCCGGCTCAGGCGGCGGCGACGTTCCGTGGCCGCGCCGGTGCCACTGCTCTCCTCGCGCACGGCGCGCAGGCGCAGCTCGTCGTCGGAGTAACGCTCGACGACGATCGTGATGTGGCTCGTGCGCTTGCGGATCCGAGTACCGCGGCCGCGGGCACGGGGACGGAACCGCTTCGCGGTGGCACCTTCGTCCGCCCACGTGGCGGAGATGAAGAGCTCGTCGCTCGGGATGTGATCGTTGTGTTCGGCGTTCGCGACCGCAGAGTCGAGGAGCTTGGCGATCTCGCCGGAGGCGCCGCGCTGGCTGAACCGCAGCACTTCTCGAGCCTCGGTGACATCGAGGCCGCGGATCATGTTGAGGACCAGCCGCACCTTGGTCGGCGAGCCCTGGGTGTTGCGGAGTACGGCGCGCGTCATCTCTACCGCCGTCCCTGCTTCTCTTGGCCGGCGTGGTACCGGAAAGTACGGGTCGGCGCGAACTCGCCGAGCTTGTGACCAACCATGGCCTCGGTGCAGTACACCGGGACGTGCTTGCGCCCGTCGTGCACCGCGAAGGTGTGGCCGACGAACTCCGGCGTGATGGTGGAACGGCGCGACCAGGTCTTGATGACCTTGCGGTCCCCGGCTTCGTTCATGCGCTCGACCTTCACCCGCAGGTGCTCGTCGACGAATGGACCCTTTTTCAGGCTGCGAGGCATCGCGCCTACCTCCGGCTGCCGCGAGTGCGGCGACGACGAACGATCATCTGGTCAGATGCCTTGCCCTTCTTGCGGGTGCGGCCTTCGGGCTTGCCCCAGGGCGAGACCGGGTGGCGACCACCCGAACTCTTGCCCTCGCCACCACCGAGTGGGTGGTCGACCGGGTTCATGGCGACACCACGAACGTGGGGACGCTTGCCCTTCCACCGATTCCGACCGGCCTTGCCGATCGAGATCAGACCCGACTCGGAATTGCCGACCGAACCCACGGTGGCGCGGCAGTCGATCGGGACCCGTCGCATCTCGCTCGAAGGAAGCCGCAATGTGGCGTAGAGACCTTCCTTGGCGACGAGTTGAATCGCGGCGCCGGCACCTCGACCCATCTTGCCGCCTGCGCCCGGCTTGAGTTCGACGTTGTGCACGACCGTACCGACCGGGATGTAACGCAACGGCAACGCGTTGCCGGGGCGGATGTCGGAGCCCTGCCCGCTCTGGAGCATGTCGCCGACGCTGACGCCCGACGGGGCCAGGATGTATCGCTTCTCGCCGTCGCGATAGTGCAGCAGCGCGATACGAGCGTTGCGGTTCGGGTCGTACTCGATGGCCGCGACCTTGGCCGGGACACCGTCCTTGTTGCGACGGAAGTCGACCAGACGGTATTGACGCTTGTGGCCGCCACCGCGGTGGCGGGCCGTCATCCGGCCGTAGCTGTTCCGACCACCGGTGCGAGGCTTGGGCCCGACGAGTGCCTTCTCGGGCGTGCTCTTCGTGATCTCGGCGAAGTCCGAGACCGACTGGAATCGACGACCCGGAGAGGTGGGTTTGCGTTTGCGGATGGCCATCGTCAGCTCCCGAAGATTTCGATCGAGTCGCCGGCGGCGAGGGAGACGATCGCCCGCTTCTGGTCGGTCCGCTTGCCCCACGTTCCGGTGCGCCGGTTGCGCTTGCGCTTCCCGCCCCGGTTCAACGTGTTCACGTTGAGGACCTTCACTCCGAAGATCTCCTCGACCGCCTGGCGGATCTGGATCTTGTTCGCGGCCGCGGCGACCTCGAACGTGTACACGTTCGCGTCGAGGTTCGCGTACGACTTCTCGGACACGATCGGCCGGATGATGACGTCGCGGGGGTTCGAAAGACCACTCATGCTGTCTCTCTCTCGTCGGCACCGGCGGCGACGCCGTCGGTCAGTCGACTCACGGTGGCCTCGAGCGTCGTGGCCGAGAACACGAGCCAGTCGTTCACGAGGATGTCGTAGGCGTTGAGTTCCTCGGGCAGGATGATCTGCACCCGCTCACCGAGGTTCCGAAATGACTTCCACGCCGACTGCTCGACCCGGTCGAGGACGAGCAGCACGCGCGGGGCCCGCTCACCGTCGGGGCGCAACCCGAGCGCGACGAGCGCGACGATCGCGTCCTTGGTCTTCGGGGTGTCGAAACTCCAGGCGTCGACGACGACGACCTTATTCTCGGCCGCGCGATCGGACAGGGCCGAGATCAGCGCCAGGCGGATCATCTTCTTCGGGGTCCGCTGCGCGTACGAACGGGGCTTCGGTCCGTGCGCGACACCACCGCCACGCCAGTGCGGGGCGCGGATCGAACCCTGACGGGCGCGGCCGGTTCCCTTCTGACGCCACGGCTTGGCGCCACCACCGCGGACCTCGGCCCGGGTCTTGGTGCTGTGCGTGCCGGACCGGGCTGCCGCGAGCTGCGCAGTCACGACCTGGTGCAGCACCGCCATGTTGGGCTCGATGGCGAACACCGCGTCGGGCAGCTCGACCGAGGCACCGTCGGCGCCCGCCTGGGTCTTCATCGTGATCGATGTCATTTGGCTCCTGCCTTCACCGCGTCGCGGAGGAAGACCAGGCCGCCATTGGGACCGGGGACCGAACCGCGCACGAGGATGAGGTTGCGCTCGCCGTCGCCCTCGATGACCTCGAGGTTCAGCGTGGTGGTCTTGGCGTTGCCCATCTGGCCGCCCATCTTCATGCCCTTGAACACACGGGCCGGCGTGGCGCAGGCGCCGATCGAGCCGGGCGCGCGGTGCTTCTTGTGGTTACCGTGCGATGCGCC
>JBDUBS010000520.1:0-11395 GCA_040003875.1 Acidimicrobiia bacterium
ACCTCGGGCACCGGATCGACCAGGGCACTGCCGTGCTCGAGCATGCGGTGGATCGACAGGTCCGGGCGGCGAAGCGTGCGACCCGGGCGGGCAAAGATTCGGGTCGGCGGAGTGCATTGCGCGCGACGGGCATCGTCCTCGTCTTCGGGCTCGGAGTCGCGGCCGTCGTGGTGATCGCCAGGAACCGTCGGTCCACCGACGCCACCGAGACTCCCGACCCGTTCGGGGCCGCCTTGCGCGAGGCCGAAGATGCTCGGCGCGCCGCGTCTGCCTCGGTGCGCGCCTGACCGACGACAGCGTTGCGCGACCGAGCCACGCCGCAGTCGCGCCGGGTCACTCCACGCTGAGGTCGAGTTCGCCGGGGTCGAACGCGGCGAGTGTGCGCGCCACGTCGCCGGACTGCAACAACGCTCGGGCCAACCGACCCTTGGTGGCCTTGCCCGCGTGGCCCGCCGGCTTGCCGTCCTGGGTCGCCAGCACCGGACGCACCAGGGTGTAGCGCGCCGGCTCGGGCGTCCACGCCTCGCGATGCTCGTTGGGCAGGAGGTCGACGACGACCCGACCGGTGAGGTGATGGTTCAGCACGGCGGAGAGGGGCTCGCGCCAGAACGCCGCCAGTCGACCCATCGGCGGGAGCGCCGCCGAGAACTTCAATCGGAAGTCGGGGACGGGATCGTCCCAGGCCGAGAGGCCCGTCACCGCCGAGACCACGATCACCCCGTCTCGAGCGCGACCGAGACCGCGTGCACCGAGCCCTGCGGGGTCGAGGTGCTCCCATACCACGCCCGTGAATCGTTGCCACGCCGGGAGGGTCGGCGCGTCGACCAGCGCTCGGTTCGTCGCCCGCGCAGTCGCGAGCAGCGTGCCGGTCGCGCCGAGCATGCGTGCGTTGCCGCCGCGGGCCCGCTTGAGCGCGTTGGCGACCCGCAGCCGTCGCGGTGCGAGCTCGGCGAACCGACCGGTCGGCGGCGCCCAACCCGGGCCCGCGCCGCCGGCGGCCTTCCCCTCCGACGGCGGCAACAAGACGACGACCACCGGAGCATCCTGGCCGAGGTCGGGCCCGCGCCGCGGCATCGGCGACCGGTCCCGGGGCCGACCATCGAGTCGTAACCTGGCGTCGTGTCCAACGCTCGCGAACTCGTACGGAAGGCTCGCGGGATCCCCGGTGCCGCGCTCACCCGGGTGGGCCGGAGGCTGCCGACCAAGGGGCTCGGCGCCGCGGTGCTCTGCTACCACGACGTCGGCGTCGACCCCGCGAATCACACCGACTACTACATCGCACCCGATCGGTTCCGTGACCATCTCGAGTGGATCACGAGCTGGGGCCTCACGATCGTTCCGCTGGCCGAGATCGTCGACCGTCTCGTCGCCGGCCGGTCGCTCGACGGTCTCGTCGCGATCACCTTCGACGATGCGCTCGTCGGGCTGCACGGCCACGTCGCTCCGATCCTCGAGGCGATGCGCGTACCGGCGACGGTCTTCGTCGTCTCCGACGTGCTCGGCGTCGACCCGCCGTTCTGGCCCGGCGCGAGCCGCACGCTCACGGTCCCGGAACTGCGCGAGCTGGCTGCGACCGGGCTCGTCACGATCGGGTCGCACACCTGCAGTCACGTGTCGCTTCCCGACGTCACGCCGGATGTGCGCACCCGGGAACTCGCCGATTCGCGGGCGCGCCTGGCCGCAATCGTCGACACGACGGCCGACCTGCTGGCGTATCCCTCCGGGCATCACGACACCGATGTCGAGCGCGCGGCGGCGGCCGCCGGGTACCGCGCTGCGTTCACGTTCTCGTTCGGACGCGCGGTCTCGGCCACCGATCCGTTCGCGATCCCGCGCTTCTGCATCGGGCCTGACCACGACGCCTTCCGTCTCGCTCGCCAGCTCGCCCGCCCGCCGGCCGCCTGGAGCTGATCCCCGGTCGCTCCTGCGCACGAGCGGTGCCCGGATCCGATGGTCACAGGTGCCCGATACCGTGCGCCGGATGGAGTCCCAGCCGCTCACCGCCGCCGAGGTCGCGCACCTCTTCGAGTCGGTCGCCTTCGCGACCGGCAACCCGTTGGAACAGTTCCGCGGGTTCGACACCCTCCTCGTCGCGCGGCGCGAGTTCGTCGCGCGTGCAGCGCAGACCGTCCTGCTCCGCCAGGTCCCGCTCGTCTGGACCAACGGCTGGCAACCGGCCGAACTCCATCGGCAGGTCCACCGTGCGACGAACGGCGCCGGCGCGAAGTTGACCCTCGGCCTCATCGCGAACGACCACGACGGGCGCGACGGCGCAACCATCGACCGACGATGGTCGTCGCAGCTCTCCGAACTCGGGGTCCCGGCAGGCGTCGATCCCGACTGGATCGTCCACTGGTCGGCTCGGCGCACCGACGATGACACAACGCTCGCATTGTTGATCGACATGGTGCGGGCGATCGCGAACCTGCGACCGCTGGCCATCCTGATCCCGCCGCCCGGGACCACAGCCGGGACCGAGCCCGTCGTCGATCTCCACTCGCCGGTCGACGATCCGAAGTTGGACCGTGTCCGCGCGCTGCTGGCCAAGGCCGAGTCGACCGAGTTCGAGGCGGAAGCCGAAGCGTTCACGGCCAAGGCCCAGGAGCTGATGGCGCGCTACTCGATCGACGCCGCCATGCTCTCCGCGCGCACGGCGAACCCCGACGCGCCGGTCACGGTGCGGATCCCCGTCGACAACCCGTACGCCGACGCGAAATCGCTGCTGTGCCAGATTGTCGCAGAGCACTCGCGAGCACGAGCCGTGCGCTTGACCGACTACGGGATGTCGACGGTGATCGGGTTCGCGCCGGACGTCGCCGCGACCGAGATCCTGTTCACCTCACTGCTCGTCCAGGCCCAGACCGCGATGCAGTCGACGGTGGTGACCGCGGCCGGGACCCGGGCCCGCAGTGCCGCCTTCCGTTCGGCGTTCTTCCTGGCGTACGCGCACCGCGTGGGGGAGCGACTCGCCGAGATCAACGCACACGTCGCCGACCGGGCGGCCCGGGATCTCGGCACCAGCCTCGTTCCCGTTCTCACCGCCCGCAACCTCGCGGTGGACCACGCGGTGCACGAACAGTTCGGTCAGCTCTCCGAATCCCGCCCGCGCGGTGCACGCGATGCGGCCGGGTGGGCCAGCGGACGCCTGGCGGCCGACGGGGCTCGGCTGAACCTCGCCGACATCCGGCCCAGCGGTCGATCTCGGGCGGATCGTTCACGGCTCACTCGGTAGGCGGCACCGTCGCCTGTTTGGCCCCGATCCCGAACCGGGCTCGGGCAGATCCCGCGACGACCGATACGGTCCGGGAGATGGCCACCGATCCCCGAATCGTGCTCGACGCACGGGTCGACGACGGCCAGGTGTGGATCGTGGCCGAACCCGACGACGTGCTGCGGAAGCCGCCACCCGAACTGGCCCCGGTACTGGGTGCCCGTCCTCGGGCCACCTTCAAGTCGTTCTGGGTCGCGCCCACGGGGTTCGAACGCCGTTGGAGCGTGGCCGTCGACGAAGTGCCCGCGTTCCGAGCCATTCTCGCCACGGGCTGGCCGGTCACGGAGGGTTTCGGCGCGCTCCTCGAACTCTTCGTCGCCGCGGCCAGGGTCGTGCACGAGGGTCACGTGCTCCCGGGCCCGGTGCCCAACATCGCGACCGGTTGGATCGCGGCGCCCGATCGCACCGAGACCACGCGCCTCGCCGCCGCCACGGACGCGGCGATCGCAGTCCACCCGGAGGCCGAGGAGTTCCGCGATCTCCTCGTCCACTCGCTCGCGTCCGACGTCGTGGGCCCGCTCCCCGAGGGCGTCGACGGCCGCGCGCCCACGCCGACCATGCGCCTCTGGGTCGACCGGCTGGTCCACCGGCGGGCCGGTGGTGCGCGCCTCGTCCTCCGCCTCGACGACACGCCCGACGGGTTCGTACTCGCGCCGTGTCTCCGGGCCCGACGCGCGACGACACTGACGATCGCGCTCGACCAAGAGACCGACGACCACTCCGGTCGGATCGCCGAGGAACTCGGCGCCGGGCCCGAGGTCATCCGCGCCCTCGTCTCGAGCGAGTGGGACGCCGCGGCCCGGGCCTGGCCACTTCTCCGCGACCGAGCGGTCGCGCCGCTGAAACTCGAGTTGGCCGACGTCGTCGACCTCATCGAGCGCGCGTCGGTACGGCTCGAGGCCGTCGGCATCTCGGTCCTGCTCCCCGCGGGGCTGGGCCGAAAGCGCTCGTCGTCGCGCCGGCTCCGGATCCAGGGACGCGCCTCGGGTCTCGACGTCGCGAGTCTCGTCCTGACCGGTGAGGTGCGCGTCGACGGCACGCCGTTGTCGGACACCGACCTCGCGACGATCGTGACCGCGCAACAAGATCTCGTGTCCGTCGGCGGCCGCTGGACCTATCTCGCCGACGGCGAACGGGCGCGCATTGCCGCGTTCGTCCGTACCCTCGGCGCGGTCGACGCAGCGGAAGTGCTCGAGATCGCCGCCGAGCTCGAAACCGACGAGGACACCGAGGTCGAGATCGAGGTCGACCCGGCGAACTGGATCGCCCGCGCGCTCCTCGGCGAGTGGACCCCAGCGGGTGCCGAGCCCGTCGAGGTACCGGACGCGGTGAAGGTGCCGCTCCGTCACTACCAACGCGACGGCCTCGACTGGCTGGTCTGGCTCGAACGCAACGATCTGGGTGGGATCCTCGCTGACGACATGGGCCTCGGGAAAACCGCGATGCTCCTTGCGCTCGTCGCGCACGACCATTCGGGACCGACGCTCGTCGTCGCCCCCACTTCGGTCGTCGGCAACTGGGAGCGCGAGGCCGCGCGATTCACGCCGAGCCTGCGCGTCGCGGTACATCACGGTGGCCTACGCGGGGACCCGGTCCCCACTGCCGCGCAGGCCGACATCGTGCTCACGAGCTACGGCGTGATGCGGCGTGACAAGCGCCTCGCCGAGATCGAATGGCACCGCGTGGTCCTGGACGAGGCCCAAGCGATCAAGAACGCGATGACCGCTACCGCCAAGACGGCCCGCGCCCTCACTGCCCGGCATCACATCGCGGCGACCGGTACGCCCGTCGAGAACGACCTCGACGAGCTCTGGAGCATCATGACGTTCGCCAACCCGGGACTGCTCGGCTCACGATCCGCGTTCGCCGATCGGTACCGCCTCACCGCCGATCCGATCGAGAACGAGGCCCGCCTGGCGCACCTGCGCCGGCGCGTGGCCGCCTTCATCTGTCGGCGCACCAAGACGGAGCCGGGAATCGTCGACGAACTCCCGGACCGGATCGTGGTGCGCGACGACTGCCTGTTGACCCCGGAACAGGTCGCACTCTACGAAGCGACCGCAATGGCCATGCTCGGCGAGGTCGCCGACGCCACCGACGACAAGCGCCGTCGCCTTCACGTCTTCGCCGGTATCGCGAAGCTCAAACAGATCTGCAATCACCCGGCGAGCCTGGTGGACACGGACACTTCGGCGCTCGGCGGCCGGTCCGGCAAGCTCGAACGACTCATCGAGTTGACGCGTGAGATCGTCGCCGAGGACGAGGCGGTCGTCGTGTTCAGCCAGTACGCCACCTTTCTCCGCCGGCTCGTGCCCCACCTGGCCCACGAGTTGGACCTGCCCGTGCCGATCCTCCACGGCGGGGTCAGCCGCGCCCGACGCGACAAGATCGTCGACCAGTTCACCACCGAGCGGGGCGGCGGCGTGCTCGCAGTATCACTCCGAGCCGGCGGTACGGGACTGAACCTCGTCCGCGCCAACCACGTGATCCACTTCGACCGCTGGTGGAACCCAGCGGTCGAGGACCAGGCCTCCGATCGGGTGTGGCGGATCGGCCAGACCCGTGGGGTGGTGGTGCACACGCTCGTGTGTCCCGGCACGATCGAGGAGCGCATCGCTTCGATCATCGACGCCAAGCGCGCGCTCGCCGGTGCGGTCATCACCTCGACCGAGCACCTCATCACCACACTCGACGATCGCGCGCTCGCCGAGTTCGTGGCCCTCGACGTGCACCAGGCGTCGGGAACGTGAGGACGCCATGAGTTGGTGGAACGACTGGGGTCCGGCCGTGCCGGTGGAGGGTGGTCTCGTCGCGAGCGGTCTCGTGCGCGGCACCCGTCACGCCGGGGACGCCAAGGGCGTCGGTGCCGAGATCGTGCATCGCATGACCGGTCGCGCCAACGAAGGACTCGTCAGCCGCGGTCGCGCCTACGCGCGCAGTGGCCAGACGATCTCGATGGCGATCGAACCCGGACGCATCCACGCGCTGGTACAAGGTTCGGGAACCGCGCCGTACTCCGTGACCATCGCGTGTGAAATCCCGCCCGCCCACCGCCGGCGGCTCATCGAGGCGTTCGAGCACGCGCTCGAGAATCCGACTCACGGCATTCCGGCACGCGGCACCCCGGCGCTCCGCGACGAGATCGACGCGTGCGACCTGCTCACCGATGTACCCATCACCGCCAAGTGCACGTGTCCCTACGGCGCAGTCTGCAAACACTGCATCGCGCTGGCGTACGTCGCCGCCGATCGCCTCGACGGATCGCCCATCGCGGTGGCCAACTTCTTCGGCGTACGCGACGAGGACCTCGGTGCGCCGGCGACCGACGCCGAGACGACCGGGGCGGTCGAGACCATCACGACATTCGACGCGCGCCGTCACGCACAGCTCGCCCGCACCCTCGCGACCCTCAGCGACAAGCCGGTCCCCGAGGCGGCCACGGTCTTCAACGCTGCCGCCAAGGTGCTGCCACCGCCGGCCGCGGTCTGGGAGCGCCTCGGTATGGATCCGCCGCCGGAGACCCCGCCGACCGGCTGACCGGCTGACCTCGGTGACGGTGCCCGGCGTTTGGGTCAGCCGCGATGCATGACCTCGGCCGCGGCGATCACGCGGATGAGTTCGGCCGTGGTCTTCCGGGCATCGAACCGTGCGTGCGCGCGGCTCTTCGCCGCCTCGCCCATGCGCGTGCGCAGCTCATCGTCACCGAGCAACTTCGCGATTGCCGCTGCGATTGCCGCTTCGTCGCCGGGCGGGACGAGCAGTCCCGTCTCGCCGTCGATGACCATCTCGGGGATCCCACCGACCCCGGTGGCCACCACCGGCAACCCCGCGAACATCGCCTCGAGCACCGAGTAGGGCGACTTGTCGATCTCGCTCGGCAGCGCGAACACCGAGGAGCGTTCGAGCATCGCCACCAGACGAGGGTCTCCCGGTGTGAGGTCGTTGTGGACGCGCACGCCCGGCTCGGGCGGCACCAGTTCCTGGGTCACGAGGTTGAGCACACACGTTCCGCGCAGGTGGTCCCGAAAGGCCCGGACCAGTGCCCACCCGCCCTTGCGGTCCATCGAGTTGCCCGTGAAGGTGATCTCGGGGAGCGCGTCGGCGGCGGGCGGGTCGATCGCGACGGGGTCGGGCGGGATGATGCCGAACGGGATCACCCGCAGGCGATCGGGCCCGAGGTCGTAACGATCGCGGATCGCACGGGCACACCATTCGGATTGCGCAACAACGATGCTGGCGGCGTGGAAGACCCGCTCCTCGAAGTACTCCCCGACGCGGGCGGTGGTGGGCGTGAACCGACCCGGCCGCCGGAACGGCAACTGCACCGAGTTCTGGGCCGCCGAGCCGTCGGTCGACACCACGGAGGGATACGCACGGAGCTCCTCGATCGCGCGCAGCGCGACGTGCTGCGAGTACGCGTGGATCGCGGCGATCGGGTGCTCGGCGATCTCGGCCCGCAAGAGCCGGCGGGCTGTGGTCGAGAGCGCGAGCTGCGCGCGCACCGGCGCCAGATCGAGGTCCAGCCGGGAGAGTCCTGGCACCCGGACCCCGACGAGGCGACGAGAGATCGACCGCGGCGGCAGATCGATCGAGACAACTTCGATCTCGGGGTGCTCCGCGAGGGCGCGCGAGATGTTGAGGTGCATCGTGGCGTGTCCGCCAAGGTTCTCGTTCAGCAGGACCAGCCGACCGATGTCGGGCAGACCGTTCTGTTGTTCCATGGCCACCACTAGGTGCGTATCGGACCGCGCGGTGCCGTACTCAAGCCCGATGAGCGGGGGCCGGTCGGGTCGGGCATGGCTCGGACCAGGAGTTCCACCGCGGCGTACGCGGCCTCGGCGGGACCGATCTCGTCCGGCCTGAGCAGATTGGCCATGATGCGCAACACCCATTCCATCAGCGTTCGGGAGTGCATCCCGACCCGGGTGAGTTCGCGCATCGCCGCGGGGTTGCCGATGAGCTTGACGAAGATCCGCGCCACCTTGAAGTAGAGCCCGTAGACCTCTTCGAGTCGTGCCGGGTACCGGGCCAGCGCCAGGCCGTCCCCCGTCCGGAGCGCCTCACTGACCGTTTCGGCCACCATTCGACCGGTTTCGTAGGCGTAGGCGATGCCCTCGCCGTTGAAGGGGTTGATCGATCCGGCCGCGTCGCCCGCGACGATCCAGGTCGGACCGACCTTCGGAAGTACCGAACCACCCGTGGGGAGCCGACCACCGGTCGGCGGTCCGCACGCGGTCTCGGGGGTGATCCCCCACCGTTCGGGGGTCATCGCCACGAACTCGTCCATGAGCCTCGAGGTGTTGACGGCCTTGAAACCGGTGAAGGTGTCGAGCAGGCCCGCGCCGACGTTGACGGTCCCATCGCCCACCGGGAAGATCCAGCCGTACCCGGGCATGTGGTTGCCGTTGCGGTCCCGGAGGTCGAGGTGGGACTCGATCCACGGCTCCGCGTGCATCGGGCTGGTGTAATAGCCGCGAATCGCCATACCCATCGGGTACGAACGGTCGCGCTGGGTGCCGAGCGCCCGCCCGAAACGCGAGTTGGCGCCGTCGGCCACCACCACGTACCGGGCCCGCACCACCTCGGTCCGGCCGGTGTCGTTCCGTCGAACGGCCGCACCACGTACGAAACCGGACTCCACCACCGGTTCGAGAGCCTCCGAGGCCTGCCAGACGGTCGCGCCCGCCTTCACGGCCCGGTCGGCGACCATCTGGTCGAGGTCACGCCGCCGCACGACGTACCCGTGGGACGGATAGACGGGGTGACTCGGCCATTCCAGTTCGAGGGTGATGCCGTGGGCGATGGACCGGAGTCCCTCGTAGCGGTGGAAGTCCTCGAGCGGCGACCCGAGCCCCATGTCGATCAACTGGCGGACGGCCCGCGGGGTGAGGCCGTCGCCACAGGTCTTCTCACGCGGGAAGCGCTTCTTCTCGACCGCGATCACCGAATGGCCGGCCTCGGCGAGCCAGTACGCGGCCGCCGCGCCCGCCGGCCCCGCGCCCACGACCAGCACGTCGACGCGCTCGTCGGCGCGCCGCTCGGTGGGGGTCGGGTCGGCCACGGAAACATCGTCGCACGCCGGAGGAGCGGAAGCACACCTGGCCGCGGGCTCGATCACGTTTCGGTACCGACGCCGACTCGACCTCAACGCGAAAAAGAACGCTCCCGAGCACTGAATGTGTCCGCTCGCGATCTAGCGTGGTAGAGAACCACCCGCACAAATAGACCGGTTCGGGTGACACCGCTGTCGGGGGACGTCGGACTCGATCCGAGGAGGGGACCAGGGACTATGCCGAACGTTCTACGCAACGTCGGGAACTGGCTCGGTCTCGATTTCCTCGCGCCGAACGGCCGGCTGATCTGGTTCACCCTCATCACCCTCGTGATGATGGGCCTCGTGGTGGCCAAGCTGCGGAAGCCGAAGCCGGACCGGCCCACCACCTGGGCGGAGGCGATGGCCGGGGCCGTGTACGTGTTCGCCGTGTTCCTCCTGATGTACGCGATCATCCCCCACGAGTTCATCACCGCGTCCGACAAGTACTGGGGCCTCTCCACCAACCGGTACTTCATCAAGTCGACGACCGCGATCCCCTTCCACAAGGCGTGGAACTGGCCGTTCTCGATCGACCTCCAGCACGGTCTGCGTGACCTGCTGGTCGTGGTCATCTACCTGATCTTCTTCGGCCTCAACATCGCGGTGTTCGTGATGTGGCAGAAGCGGCCGACGACGTCCCAGGCGGCCGAGGCCTCCGAGCGCCCCGCGGTCGACGCCGGCCGCTCCCGGTTCGGGCGGCCCCTCAAGGCGAAGGCCTGAACCATGGCCAAGACCGACGCCAACCCGCCGATGCCGGAGTTCGTCACCGACTACGTGCTCCAGGAGGTCGACCCGACCTTCCTCACGGCCGCGGTGAAGCCGAAGCAGTTCCTCCACATCGACCAGGCCGAGTGCATCCTCTGTGAGGGCTGCGTCGACATCTGCCCGTGGAAATGCATCCACATGGTCTCGGTCGGCGCAATCGACACGGCCGTCGGCACCGAGCGTCCCGGCGAGGACCCCCACGACCACGTTGCGTTCATCGTCGACGAGGACGTGTGCACGCGCTGCGCTCTGTGTGTGGATCGCTGCCCGACCGGTGTCATCATTCTCGGCAAGCTCGCACCTCAGGGTGCTGCCGGCGACCCGCACACCCGAACCAACCGCCACGGCTACAGCTACGGCGTGCGGTTTTGAAACAGAAAGAGGGAGAGGCGCTCATGCGGAGCGATCGTTCGGAAGCGCGTCGACGGGTGAGCCGCCGGCGAGAGAGCGGAGCAATCTGAGATGGCCAACGGCAACGGGACCAACGGGAACGGATCTGGCGGCGGCCTCGGTACCAAGCTGGGCGCGCGCGCCAAGGAGATGGGCGACAAGGTCGGGAACTCCCAGGTCCTCACGTCGATCGTCCGTCCCGGCTCCATCTTCCGCAAGGGTTACACCGATAGCCCGAGAAACCGCTCGTACGTGATCATGAACAGCGTGCTGTACCACCTCCACCCGGTGAAGGTGAAGCGGCACGCGGTGAAGGTGAGCTACACGCTGTGTCTCGGCGGCCTCTCGTTCTTCCTCTTCATCCTGCTGACGGTCACCGGCATCTTCCTGATGTTCTTCTACCGGCCGACCGAAGCCGCGGCGTGGTCGAACGTCCAGCAGCTCGAGACCGCGGTGTGGTTCGGCTCACTCGTGCGCAACATGCATCGATGGGGCGCGCACCTCATGGTGCTCACCGTGTTCCTGCACATGAGCCGCGTCTTCTACCACGGCGCGTACAAGGCGCCGCGAGAGTTCAACTGGGTCATCGGCGTCGTGTTGTTGCTCCTGACGCTGATGCTCTCCTTTACCGGCTACCTCCTCCCGTGGGACCAGCTCGCACTGTGGGCCGTCACCGTCGGTACGAACATGATGGGGTACACGCCCGTCTTCGGGGGCCAGATGCGGTACGCGCTGCTGGGTTCCAAGGAGATCTCCGGAGACACGCTGCTCCGGTGGTACACGCTGCACGTCCTGCTCTTTCCGTTCATCATCGTGATCTTCATGGCGATTCACTTCTGGCGCGTCCGTAAGGACGGCGGCATCAGTGGACCGCT
>JBDUBS010000704.1:0-3377 GCA_040003875.1 Acidimicrobiia bacterium
TCTACACCCACTACTGGGCGTTTTCGTTGCTCGGCGTCGTCGCGGTGGTCGTCGTCGCGATTGCGTGGCGCGGCACGGCCGAGCGACGCCGGGCGGCGCTGGGCATCCTCGGTGCGCTCGTGGTGGGTGGCCTCACGTTCCTGCCGTGGTTGTCGTCGTTCCGCTTCCAACTCGCGCACACGGGCACGCCGTGGGGTGCGCCGGTGAGTCCCTTCGGGAGCTGGGCGACCGCCTTCAAGTCGTTCGGCGGCAACGCGCATCTCGCGGGTTGGATCCTCGTCGCACTGGTGTTGTTCGGGTTGTTCGCAGCCGCGGTCGACGCGCGACACGTGGAGTTCGACCTCGCGACCCGACCCGGGGTCCGACTCGAGGCGTTCATCGCGTTCGCGATGCTCGCCGTCGGGCTGGTGGTGGCGCGGCTCTCGGGGACCACCTTCGAGGGTCGCTACGCGTCGGTGGTCTACCCGTTGTTCCTCGTGGTCGCCGCGTTCGGGGTCGCGGCGTTCTCCGACGCCCGCGTGCGGGTCGGGCTGCTGTGCGCGGCCCTGGTCCTCGGCGCCTGGGGCGGGGTCAGCAATGCTCAGCGCAACCGCACGCAAGCGTTCCAACTGGCGCCGATCATCCGCGACCACGCGGCCGCCGGTGACGTGGTGTTGTTTTGTCCCGACGCCATCGGCACGGACGTGATCGGACGGCTCCCGAGCACGGTGCGCCCGGTCGGTTTCCCCAACTTCGGCTCACCGGCGCGGATCGACTGGGTCGATTACGCAAGTCGGGTCGACCAGACGAAGCCGGTGCAGTTCGCGAATCGGGTCCTCGGACTCGCGGGTGGACACACGATCTGGTTCGTGTTCACGAGCAACGGAACTCCGGCCGACCAACAGTGTTCGAAGATCGCCGACGTCCTCACCTTGCACCGACCCGGTCGGGTCCGGGAGCTGGAACCGGACCCGTACTTCTACGAACACCAAGGGCTGTACCGCTACCCGGCGAGCGCCTGACCCGGACGATCCACGCCGTCGCGGTCCGCGGACGTTCCGGCGCGCCCGTCGAGGTGGTGGTCGAGCGCACGGGCGGCGCGCAGCGTTCGCCAGTACACGTCTTCCATCAGCAGGTGGCCGAACTCGGCATTGCGCCCGACGCTGACGAGACCGTCGATGCCGTGGTCGCCGACACGCCGGCGCGCCGCCTCCGTGGCGAGCGCGAACACGGGGTACGCGAGTGGGGTGCGGGCCGTGTACGTGGCCAGGTGGCGCGCGCGGATGTCGGGGACGATCCCGATCAGCCCGTCAAGGCACTGTGTGGTCAACGACGCGTCGTCGGCGTTCCAGATCGCATCGCCGACGCGTGCGCCGATGTCGACGGTGAGCACGGTCTCGCCGTCCGGGGCCAGCCACGGCATGGTCACCGGCGCCTCGGTCACACGGAAGAACGGGAGTGACCGCTCCGGGGTCCAGGTGACGGCCGCGGGGAGGAGGTGCCGACCGCGCAACCGGAGCTGCACGAACACCATCGCCCGGTATTCCAACGCCGCGAGCGGCGCGATCGCCGGATGGTCCAGGAGGCGGGGGAGCAGCGGCGCCGGGAGGGTGGTCACGACCGCCGCGGCCGGGTACTCGCCATCGGCGGTCGCCACGCCGGTGATGCGATTGCCCTGGTACAGGATGGAGGCCACGGGGGTCGAGAGCAGGACCCGATCCCCGAGTTCGGCCGCGAGGTGGTCGGAGAACACGTTGAGGCCGTCGCGGGGATACACGTGCCAGACGTTGACGCTCTGCGGCGCCTCACCGCAGTATCCGATCGCGATCGGTCGGTGGCTGACGCGACGGACTGCGGTGAGGGCCAGCGTCTCGACGATCGAAGTCGGGATCTTGTCGAGCACGCTCGGTGCGAGCTGATCGGCGGGGAGGCCCGACCAGGCCTCGAGCAGTGGAAGCGCCACTTCGTCGGCGAGCGCGTCGCCATATTCCTGGCGGAAACGGTCGGCCGCGGTGGTGGGTGGGGGTCCCGGGCGGAGCCGGCGCCCGATCGCCGACGCCGCGTACCGCGGCGAAGTCATCAGCCCGACCGGGTACGACGCGCTTCGGCCCGCGCGCCAGACCGACTCGCCGTACTCCGCCGCCGGGTCGCACCGGTCCATGACACCGATCGCGGTTGCGAGGCGGTTCGTCACGAAGTGCGCTCCGGTGTCGAATGACACGCCGTCGACGGTTCGGCTGGTCGCGAGTCCGCCGACATGGTCGGATGCTTCGAGCACGAGCACCTCGCGACCGAGTCGTCGGAGTTCGACCGCCGCGACGAGCCCCGCGAACCCCGCGCCGAGGACGACGACCGGTGCGGACGCTCGGCCGCTCATGCCTTCCTCATGTCGGTCGGCGGAGGACGGCACGAACCAGCGCGCCGCGACCGGCGAGTTGGTGCAACGTGTCGAACGCGGTGCCGGCCGCGAGGGCCACGGGGGACTCGAGCGAGAAGTGGTCGACGACCTCCGCGGGTGCACCCCAGTCGTCGAGTGCGTTGCGCGCCGAGTACACCCAGTTCACCGGGCTCATCATCGTGCCGAGCGAAGCGATCTCGAACCCGGTCGCGTGCGCGAGTCGCTCGATGGATCGCGGGTTGAAGAGATACCAGTGGCGCGGGAAGTGGTACCCGCCCCAGTGGCGCCGCTTGGTCAGTGCGAAGTCGAGCGACGCGGTGTTGTCGGTGACGAGGAGCACGCGGCCCCCGGGTTCGAGGATCCGGTGGATGGCTCGCAACACCGTTGCCGGCTCGGCCACGTGTTCGATGGTCTGGATCAACAGCGCCGCCGCGAACGTTGCGTCCGGGAGATCGAGAGATTCCACTCGACCCTTGTGGACGGTCAGTCCGCGGTGGCGCGCCGCAGCAATCGCTCGGTCGTCGAGATCGATCCCCTCGAGGACCCACCCGGGCGGGCCGAACTCCGCCAGCAGGTCGAGATGGAACCCGTCGCCGCAGCCGACGTCGACGATGCGTGCGGAGGGTCCAAGGTCGGAGAACGTCGTCAGCAGCCGTCGGGCCTCGAGGCGCCGACGGACCGAGTACACGAACCCGAATCGGTCCTCGGTGAATGCGAACGCGTGGTAGTGGTCGGGGTAGATGCGGGCCAACTCCTCGGTGACCGGTCTCCGATCGAGGTACACGACGTCGCAGTGGACGCATCGGACCGCCAGGAAGCTGTCGGGAGAGGTGTGGTACTCGAAGTCGGGTCCGGACCCGACCGGTTCGGAATCACGGGTCCCGCAGATGCAGCAGCGGGCGGGTTCGGTCACGAGCGGTCGGGCGGTGACGGGTCCCCGGGTCGCGAGCGGGGGCGATGGTCGGGGTTGTGCGCCGGACTCGACCATGGTCGCATCGTA
>JBDUBS010000656.1:0-3367 GCA_040003875.1 Acidimicrobiia bacterium
CGCTGATCGCGGCCGCGCTCCTCCGGGCGCGGATCACGATTCTGCTCGCCGTCGCCGGAGTCGCGTTGAACGGTTTGGTCGTGATGGCGACACTCAACACCCAAGCCCGGACCGCACGCGTCGGTGCGCCGACCATCACCATCGGCCATCTCAACGCGCAGAGCCGATCCGTCGACGTCGACGGCCTCGGTCGCTACCTGCGGACCGAGGCCTTCGACCTGTTCGTCGTCCTCGACCCGAAGCAGTCCGATCTTCCGCGCCTCGCCGAGGCCGCGCCCGGGTACCGCGTCTTCTTGAACGGGTCACTACCAGGTTCCGACCACCAGTACGTGCGCACAGTCGTGCTCACGAAGATCGCGGTTCGCAACGTCGGCCATCCCGATGACCTCGGATTCGGCGCGTCCGCCGTGGAACTGACCACCGAAGGCGCTGACGCCACCTCGATCGTCGTGTTCGGATCGGATTCTCCGACGACTCCCTCGCGAGCGCAACACCGCGACCGGGTCCTCGACGCCGCGGCACGCTGGAGTCGGAACCACTCCGCGCGCCGGATCGTCATGGGCGACTTCAACGCGACTCCGTGGTCGCCGTCGTTCCAACGCCTCCTGCACCGAGGCGGACTCTTCAACTCGCTCGACGGCTTCGGGCTCCAGGTCTCGTGGCCGGAGTCGAACGTGTTGCTGCGAATCCCGATCGACCACGCATTGCTCGGGCCGGACCTGGCCGCGATCGACCGCGGGACCGGACCGGCCTTCGGCTCGCAACACCGCAGCCTGCACCTCACCGTCGCAAGGAGAAACCCGTGAGCCAACTCATCGAGGACTACGCGCTCATCGGCGACACGCAGACCGCGGCGCTCGTCGGCCGGGACGGGTCAATGGATTGGTGGTGCGTACCGCGCTTCGATTCGGGCGCGGTCTTTTCCGCATTGCTCGGCGAACCCGACAACGGCCGCTGGCAGATCGCCCCGGCCGGCGGACTGCAACACGTGGAACGTCGTTATCTCACCGACACCTTGGTCCTCGAGACCACGTTCCACACGGACGAGGGCTCGGTGAAGGTCACCGACTGCATGCCGATCCGCGGCCAGACCGTCGACATCGTGCGCGTGGTGGAGGGTCTCTCGGGGCGAGTACCGATGCACATGGACCTCACGATCCGGTTCGACTACGGGTCCATCATGCCCTGGGTGTCGCGGACGAAGGATGGACTACGCGCAGTCGCCGGTCCCGATGCGATGCTGCTGCGCACCCCGGTCCACACGCACGGTGCCGGCCGCAGCACCGTCGCCGATTTCGTGGTGGAAGCCGGCGAGACGGTGCCCTTCGCGCTCGCGTACTACGCCTCGCACGAGGCCGTGCCCCGTAGCGTCGATGCGCACCGGGCGATCAAGGAGACCGTGCGTTGGTGGCACCGCTGGGTCGCACAGTGCACGTACACCGGACGCTGGCGCGACGCGGTGGTCCGATCGCTCATCACGCTCAAGGCGCTCACGTACGCGCCCACGGGCGGCATCCTCGCCGCGCCGACAACGTCGCTGCCCGAACGCATCGGCGGGGTGCGCAACTGGGACTACCGCTACTGCTGGTTGCGCGATTCGACACTCACGCTCCTGTCGTTGGCCATCGGCGGGTACCACGAGGAGGCGCTCAAATGGCGCGATTGGCTCCTGCGTGCGGTGGCCGGCGACCCGGAAGAGCTCCAGATCATGTACGGCGCCGCGGGTGAACGGCGCCTGAGCGAGTACACCGTCGACTGGCTCGCGGGCTACGAGGCCTCGCAACCGGTACGCGTGGGCAACGCGGCGAGCGAGCAGTTCCAACTCGACGTTTACGGCGAGGTCCTCGACACACTGCACCGGACCCGAGCGCTCATGCCGGATCCGCATGCCCATCTCGACTCGTGGGACCTCGAGCAGAAGCTGCTCGCGAGCCTCGAGGACCTGTGGCGTCGTCCGGACGAGGGGATCTGGGAGGTGCGTGGTCCTCGCGCCCACTTCACCCACTCGAAGGGGATGGCGTGGCTCGCGTTCGATCGCGCCGTCCGCAACGTGAACGACTTCGGCCTCGAAGGGCCGGTCCAGCACTGGGCCACCGTCCGGGACGAGATCCACCGCCAGATCTGCGACGAGGGCTACGACGCCGAACTCAACGCGTTCACCCAGTCGTACGGATCCAAGCAGCTCGACGCGGCCGTGTTGCAGCTCCCGCTCGTGGGGTTCCTCCCTCCATCCGATCCGCGCATCGTCGGCACCGTCCAGGCCATCGAGCGGACGCTGATGCACGACGGCTTCGTCGCACGGTACGAGACGAGTCGGTCCGGCTCCGTCGACGGTCTCCCCGTGGGCGAGGGGGTGTTCCTCCCGTGTTCGTTCTGGCTCGCCCAGAACTACGCGCTGCTCGGACGGGACGAGGATGCGATCCTGCTGTTCGAACGCCTCCTCGCCTTGGGCAACGACGTCGGACTGATCGCCGAGGAGTACGACCCGGTCGCCGGACGTCTCCTCGGCAACTTCCCCCAGGCGTTCACCCACGTGTGCCTTGTGACCGCCGCGTCCCAGCTCTCGACGCTCGGGGAGGAGAACGGTGCGGCGCCCGGGGACCCCACCGGAATGACCCGCCGCGCCCGCCGGTTGTGACCGGGCATGCCCCCCGCTGACGCCACCACTGCACCCACGGCGCGCGGTCGCGTCCGGGTCGACGTCAGCCCGAAACGCGTCCGGGTGTACCTCGGTGGTGAGATCGTCGCCGACAGCCGACGGGTCACCCTCGTCTACGAGGTGCCGTACTACCCGCAGTACTACTTCCCCCGCGAGGACGTCCGCACCGACCGTCTCGTGCCGACCGAATCGACGGACCACTCCCCCAGCCGGGGCGATGCTCGGTTCTTCACCGTCACCAGCTCACGCGGCGACGCCGTCGACGGCGCGTGGCAGTACCCCGCGTCGCCGATCGAGGAACTGCGGGACCTGATCCGCTTCGACTGGTCGGCCATGGACAGCTGGTTCGAGGAGGACGAGGAGGTCTTCGGGCATCCACGCAATCCCGCCACGCGAGTCGAGGTCCTCGAGAGCTCCCGCCACGTCGAGGTACGCGTCGACGGCGTGCTCGTCGCCGACACCCGCCACCCGCGGATCCTGCTGGAGACCGGACTGCCGCCGCGCTACTACCTGCCGGCCGTCGACGTCCGCATGGAGCTGCTGGAACCGACCGCCACCGAGAGTCAATGCCCGTACAAGGGCACGGCTCGCTACTGGTCGGTGCGGATCGGCGACGAACTCGTCCCCGATCTCGCCTGGTCGTACCCGACGCCTCTTCCGGAGAGCATCAAGGTCGCCGGGCTGATCTGCTTCTACAACGAGAAGGCC
>JBDUBS010000439.1:0-3366 GCA_040003875.1 Acidimicrobiia bacterium
CCGTAGCTGATGGTTCCCTCGCCCGGGTCGTAGAAGCGGGCCATGAGTTTGGCGAGGGTCGACTTGCCGGCGCCGGTCGGACCGACGAGCGCGACCCGCTCCCCCGGGGCCACCGTGATCGAGACGTCCCGCAGGACCTCGGGTCCACGCGGGGTCACCACACCGTCGGTGTCCGGCGCGTCCCCGCCGTACGCGAACGCGACCCCATCCACCACGAGCGCACCTTCGTCGGGCAGATCGACCGCGCCCGGCTTCTCCCGGACCGAGACGTCGATGTCGAGGAGCGAGAAGAGCTTGAACAGCGCCGCGCCCGACGACTGGACGGTGTTGTACAGCTGGCTGAGTTGCTGGATCGGCTCGAACAAGTTGTTGAGGTAGAGGACGAAGGCGAGCACGGTCCCCACCGTCACGACGTCGTGGTCGACCAACACGCCGCCAAGACCCACGATCACCGCGAGACCGATGACGCCGGTGAACTCGACGAACGGGAAGTACTTGGCCGAGATGCGCACGGTCTCGAGGTTGGCCTCGTACTGATTCTCGTTGGTGGTACGGAAGCGGCGGATCCAACCGCGCTCGCGGCCGAAGGCCTGCACGACGCGCACGCCTTCGAGTCCCTCTTGGAGGGTCGACAAGTTCTCCCCGATTCGTTCGCGGACCTCGAGGTACGCGGCGTTCGAACGGCGGCGGAACCAGCGACTCGCGAAGACCACGGGCGGGACGATGACGAGCACTCCCAGACTCAACTGCCAGCTCATCGCGATCACCACGACGATCGCACCCACGAAGATCAGGAAGTTCTGGACGAACATCACCAGGCCCTGGCTGATGAGTTCCTGGAGTGCGTCGATGTCGGAGGTCATGCGGGCCACGAGCCGGCCCGTCTTCTCCCGGTCGTAGAAGTCGAGCGAGAGCGCCATGAGGTGGCGGAACACGCGCTCGCGCAATGCACGGAGGAAACGCTCACCGGTCCGGCTCACGAGCCAGATCACCGACCGGCCGAAGATCAGGCCGACGACGGCCACCAGCAGAAACGCGATCGAGATGCGGTCGAGCGCATCCCCGTCCTTGGCGAGCAGCCCCTGGTCGACCCCCGCGCGGACGAGGGCCGGGCCGGCGAGGAGGCACGCGGTCTGACCGATCAACACGATCGTGGCGATGACGATCTGCGTGCGATAGGGGCGGAGGAGGGCCCACAGCCGCCGCAGGACCTGGTTCGCCGCGGCCCGGTCGAGCTTGGTGTCGTCGTCGACGGCATTGGTGTTCACCATCCCGCCGCCCCTCACGGCGCCGCCTCCGAGCGCGGCGCGAGGGGTTCCGCCGCGGTCAGCGCGGCCGAGGCGAGCACGGTGCGGTACTCGGCCGACGTACGCAACAGTTCCTCGTGGGTACCGGTTGCCACCACCCGACCGTCCCCGATCAACACGACGCGATCGGCGAGCGCGATGGTGGCCGGACGGTGCGCGATGATCAGCGTGGTCCGACCGGTCATCACTTCTCCGAGCGCCGACCGGATCTCGTGCTCCTTGGTGGGATCCACCGACGATGTCGCGTCGTCGAGGATCAGGATCCGCGGATCGGCGAGCACCGCGCGCGCGATCGCTATGCGTTGCCGTTGCCCGCCGCTCAACGAGAACCCGTGCTCACCGATCACGGTGTCGTAGCCGCGCGGCAACGCGCCGATGAAGTCGGCAGCACCGGCGAGGCGAGCCGCCCGTTCGACGACCTCCATCGACGCGTCGGGATCGGCGAAGGCGATGTTCTCGCGCACGGTGTCGGAGAAGAGGAAGGTGTCCTCGAACACAATGCCCACCGCGCCGCGCAGCTCATCCACCGCGACGTCACGCACGTCGACGCCATCGAGCAGGATCCGACCGGCGTCGACGTCGTAGAAGCGGGGGACCAGCCGCGCGACGGTGCTCTTGCCGGAACCGGTCGCGCCGACGATCGCCACCGCCGCGCCACCGTGGATCTCGAGGTCGAGTCCGTCGAGCACCAGGCGGCCGCGGCCGTACCCGAACGACACGCCCTCGAAGCGCAACGCACCGGGCCCGTCCGGGAGCGCGACCGCGTGCTGCGCGTCGGCGATGGCGGGATCGGTCGCGAGGATCTCCTGCACCCGCCCCGCTCCGGCCGAGGCACGCGACGCCTGCGCCACCAACATCCCCATCATCCGCATGGGCCAGATGAGCATCAGGATGTAGAGGTTGAAGGCGAGGATGTCGCCCACCTGGAGATTGCCGGCGAGGACCTGGTGGCCGCCGTACCAGAGGATCGCCACCATCGAGATCGTCGGGAGGAAGTCGACGAGCGGCATGAACCCGGCGCGCAACCGGGCCGCGGCGAGAGAGCGGTCGAGGACCGAATCGGCCTCCTGCTCGAGCCGGCGGATCTGCTGGCGCTCGGCGCCGAAGCCCTTGACGACCCGGATCCCGGAGAGGCTCTCCTCCACCACCCCCGAGACGTCGGCCAGTTCTTCCTGCAGGGCCAGGTTCACCGGCGCGATGCGATGCGAGAACCGCGTGGCCGCGAGGTTGAGGAATGGCAGTGCACCGAGTGCGAGCACGGCGAGGATCGCATTCTTCCAGAGCATGATCGCGAGCACGCCGCCCATCGTGAACATCGCCGCGACGGTGAGCGGGATGAGGATGACGACGGTCTGTACCTGCTGAATGTCGGTGTTCGCCCGCGCCATGAGCTGGCCGGTTTGGGCCTGGTCGTGAAACGCGAAGTGCAGTCGTTGCAAGTGAGTGAACAGACGCTGGCGCAGGTCGGTTTCGGTGCGCAGCGCGATGCGGAACGCGGAATAGCGGCGAAGTCCGGTACAGACGGCTTGCACGATGCCGACGAGCACCATGACCACGGTGAGCCGGATGACCTTGTCCTGGTCACCGGCGCGCATGCCGTCGTCGATCGCGGTGGCCGCGAGCAGTGGAATGGTCAACTTTGCGGCCGTCCACACCACGCCGGCGGCGACCCCGCCGACGACCCAGCCGCGCTGCGGCGCGACGGCACTGCGCATGAGCCGCCAACCGGCCCGGCGCCGGGCCTTGTCGTGGGTGAACTGTTCGGAGGCGCGGCGCGCAGCATCGACGATGGATCGAGGGTACCCCGATCGGTCGCGACCGCTCCCCGCGTTGGCGGCTCGCGCCGGTTACTCGACGGTGCCGACGAGGTGGGCCGCGCGTGCCTCGTCGAGCACACCGGTGATCTCGTCGCCGACGAGTTCATCGTGGATCAACAACTGGTCGCGCAGCGCCTCGACGAGATGCCGGTTGGTGTCGAGGAGTTCCCGCACCGATTCCTTGGAACGGTCGAGGATCTTCTCCACCTCCTGGCGGGCCTGATCGTCGCCCAACACCCTCG
>JBDUBS010000268.1:0-11337 GCA_040003875.1 Acidimicrobiia bacterium
TCTTGGCCAGGATCGTGATGCCCTTCTCCCGCTCCAGGTCCATCGAGTCCATGACGCGGTCGTTGATGTCGGCGCCGACCCGGAACGCCCCGGACTGCCACAACATGGCGTCGACCAGCGTGGTCTTGCCGTGGTCGACGTGGGCGATGATGGCGACGTTGCGCAGATCGTCGCGATGGGCGCGCGCGGACATACAAACTTCTCCGGGGAGGGGGAACAACCAGTGTACCGGCCCGGCAGGCACCCTCGGGACTCGCACCCCGCCTCCCACCGCTCTGGCGTCGTACATCCCAAGTAGACGCGGGCTCAGCGACGCCGGAGTGCCGGATTCGGGAAGCGGCGGGTCACGATGGCGGCGGCCGCGGTGGCGATCCAGACGTCGGCGACGGTGAGGCCGAGCCGCTGGAACAGCCCGTGCGCCGGCCCGGCGGTACTCGCCAGCAGCGCGACCGCGGAGATGACCCCGGCCGCAACCGAGGCCCGGGCCCACGTCGGGCGACCCGACCGGGCCAGCGGTCCGGCGGCGAGGATCGGCAGTGCGGAGGTCGCGACGTAGCTCACCGCCGCGAACCCGGCATGCACCTGGTCGCCGGTCCAGCCCCGGAGTGGCGACGCGGCGACACCCAGCGTGTCAACACCGGTCGCCACCGCGGCGATCCACGCCGGTCCGTCGACGACGTCCCGACACGCAAGGCCGAACGCGATGATCCCGAGACCGTCGACCACCAGCGCGGTCGTCATGGCCACCCGGGTGGAAGCGTCGACCGCGGCGAGGTCGCTGATCGCGTTCGAGACCAGCGAGTAGCCGGGGGTGGCCGCGCCCGCAATCGCCCACGTCCCCACGAACGCGGCCGGGCCGACGATGCCGCCGACGGCGAGGAGACGAGTGCGACGCGACATGAGGAGCATTGCTACTCGCTGCCGGCACTGCGGTCGTGACCATCGCCCGTCGCTGACACCCGGAGCCCGCCCACCCGACCGGCGGTAACGTCCCGGGACCGACACCGGCACAGGGGGATGGCATGGGCGCGGACATCGTGATCCGAGGCGGCACCGTGATCGACGGTACCGGCGCACCGGGCTTCGCCGCCGACGTCTCGGTCACCGCCGGTCGGATCAGCGAAATCGGTCCCGGTCTGAGTGGCGACCGCATCCTCGACGCGTCCGGTCACGCCGTCACGCCGGGATTCATCGATATCCACTCCCACTACGACGCGCAGGTGTTCTGGGACCCGGCACTCACGCCGTCGAGCTTCCACGGCGTGACGTCGGTCATCGCCGGGAACTGCGGATTCTCCATCGCGCCGTGTCGGCCCGAGCACCGCGATCTCCTCGCTCGCACCCTCCAGCATGTGGAGGACATGGACCTCGCCACCCTCGCCGCGGGGATCCCGTGGGACTTCGAGACGTTCCCCGAGTACCTCGATGCGGTCGCCCGCCACGGCAGCGCCCTCAACTACGGGGTGTACATCGGTCACACCGCGCTGCGCCTGTTCGTGATGGGTGAGGAGGGCTACGACCGGGACCCGACACCGTCGGAGTTGACCGAAATGCAGGCCGTGGTCCACGAGGCGATGACGGCCGGCGCGATGGGCTTCGCGACCAGTTCGTCCGGCACGCACAACGGCGACGCGGGCCGCCCGGTCCCGAGCCGGCGGGCCGACCTCGCCGAACTCGAGGCACTCCTCCAGCCGTTGCGCGACCTCGACAAGGGTGTCGCAGCACTGCTCCCCGGCGAGAAGATCAAACACGCCGACGTGTACGGACTCCAGCAGCGCATCGGTCGCCCGCTCACCTGGACCGCGCTCCTGACGGTCAAGGGCTTCCCGTGGCACGAAGGGATCATCGCGGACAACGACGCCGCCCGGGCCGCCGGCGGTCAGGTCTGGCCGCAGATCTCGGTCCGGGTCCTCGCATTCCAGATGAACCTGCGGGAGCCGTTCACGTTCAACATGGCGCCGGCGTTCGCAGAACTGATGAACGCGCCGATAGAGACCCGGCTCGCGGCCTACCGCGATCCCGAATGGCGACGGACTGCACTCGAAGACCTCGAGACGCGCACCATGATCCGACCCAACTGGGGTGCGCTCGAAGTGGCGGAGTCTGCGGTGCACCCCGAACTGATCGGTCGACGCGTCGCCGATCTCGCGCACGAACGGGACTGCACGCCCCTCGACGTCATGCTCGACCTCGCGCTCGAAGACGACCTCGAACCACGCTTCCGCAGTGTGCTCGCCAACAACGATCCCGACGCGATCGCGTGGTTGCTCCAACAGGAGGGCTGTCTGCTCGGTCTGGCCGACTCCGGCGCACACGTGAGCCAACTCTGCGATGCCTGCCTCCCCACGGATCTCCTCGGCAACTGGGTGCGCGAGAAGGAAGTGATCTCCCTCGAACGGGCGATCCACAAACTCACCGCCGAGCCCGCACGCGTCTACGACCTCGACGCGGCCGACGGCGGGCGCGGTCAGCTCCAGGTCGGTATGGCCGCCGACATCACGGTCTTCGATCCCGCGACGGTCGCGCCCGGGCCGCTGCGTCGCATCCGCGACTTCCCGGCCGACGGCGAGCGCCTCACCGCCGATCAACCGAGTGGCATGACCCACACGGTCGTGAACGGTGTCCCGATCCGCGTCGACGGTGTCCCGTCGGACGAAGGCCTCGGGCGGCTCCCCGGTTCGGTCCTCCGGAGTTAGACGCGGGCGCCCGACGCGGACCGCACTCGGTGACGCGGCCAGTCCTTCAACCGCAACGCAGGTCGCTCCACGAGCCACCAACTCGCGGTGGCGACCGCGATCGTCGCGGCGGTGGCTGCGATCGCCACGACCCAGTTCCGGCCCGGGAAGTCGGGACCGATCCAGTCGAACTGCGCGCCCTCGGTCATCGGGATCGACCACAGGAACACTCCGTAGCTGATCAACCCCAGCAGGTGGAATGGGCGTGATCGCAACACGCGGTTGCCCGGACGATCGTGACTCCCGAACACCGCCGGCACCACCACGAGGAACGCGAACGCCGAGTACACGATCTGGTTGTGGACCGCGAAGCCCTGCTCGAAGTAGTCCTGGCCTCCGATCATCCCCTTGGCGACCAGGAGTCCGGCCGCGCCCGACCAGCACAACCACGGGCGGCGGGCGAGCCACGAAAGGCCGAAGTCCCGGTCGTGGACTGCGCCGACCGCGAACGCCATTCCGATCGCGAACGTCGGGATGAAGCCCGGCAGCATCGTCGCGGCGAGCTTGTGGCCGACGGTCGCCAACTCCCACGCGACCCCGAGGGCCGCGAGCACGAGGAGGGAACCGATCTCGGCCCGCCACACGTCGCGGTCGGCCGCGATCCGTCCGATGATCCAGGCCAGCAATGGCAACGAGACGTAGAACGCCATCTCCACCACCAGGCTCCACGCCGGGCCGAGGCCGAAGGTGAACTGCGACCGCACGTAGTTCTGCGTCAGCGACAGATGGACGACCAGACCGCTCGCGCCGCCGACCTCGATCTTGTGCCAGACGTACGAGAGCACCACGACGGCGACCGCGTAGGCCGGCCAGATACGCAGCACTCGAGCGCGCGCGTACCGGGCGAGGTCGGGCTGCGGTCGCTGACCCGCGTGCGCCATCGCGTACGGCCGGTAGAGGAGGAAGCCCGAGAGCACGAAGAACACCCACACCCCGACGCGCAACTGGGCGCCGATCGCGAACGGATACCCCTCCGACGTCGGGAAGACCGGCACGAGGTGGATGAAGTGGTACACGGCCACCGCCACCACTGCGATCGCCCGCAAGCCGTCGAATCCCGCCAGGTGCGGTGCGGCCCCGATCGGCCGGGAACTCGTCTCGGACATCGGCTCGACTCTACTGGCGGCGATTCCGTTCACCGGTCGCGCCGGAGTCCGGGCCGACAGCCGCCGCGAGTCGATCCGCCGCGTCGTCGCCCGGGACCGGGAGGTGCACCACGATCCGCACGTCGGGCGCCGCCGCGGGGACGAACTGTTCGCTCTCGAACTCGAGGCGACCCGCAATGGGGTGGTCGAAGACTCGCCGATGGGATTCGAACGCTGCGACGTCGTGGCGCGGCCACCACACGCGGAACTCCTCGCTGGCTTCCTGCAACCGTGCCACCAGGGCGGCGACCGTCGGATCGTCGCGGAGTGGCGCGACCTCTGCTCGGTACTGCGACAACGTGCGGCGGGCCTCGGTGTCCCACTCACCGTTGAGCGCCCGGGCCTTGGCGTTCCCGAAGAGCAACCACACGAGGTTGAGATCCTCGGTGGGGAGTCGCTCGACGTCGGGGAAGAGCACGGCGAAGGGCTCGTTCCACGCAAGCAGATCCCACAGTGGGCCCATCGCGTACGCCGGAGCCGGCGCAACCGCGCGGAGAAGTTCGAGCACTCCCGGCGGGCAAGCATCCCGACCGGTGGCGATGACGGGCCTCGCCGCATGACCGGCCAACTCGAGGAGGTGCGCCCGCTCCACCGGATCCAACCGGAGCGCGCGTGCCAGCGCGTCGAGCACGTCGACCGACGCGTTGATCGGTCGCCCTTGTTCGAGCCACGTGTACCAACTCACCGAGACCCCGGCGAGCAGCGCCACCTCCTCCCGTCGGAGTCCGGGCGTCCGACGCCGCAACCCCGGCGCGAGCCCTACGTCGGTTGGCGTCACCGCGGCTCGGCGGGCCCGGAGGAATGCAGCGAGATCCGCACGGCGAGCCACCGACCCATTGTGCAACGTCGGAACGGTCCCGAAGGTGGTGTTCTCGATCCCCCTCTCACCACGCCCTTCCCGACTCACACACTTCGGGTTCCAATGCACCGATGCATTCCCCCACCGCTCCCGCCTGCGGCGCGCCCCGACTGCCGATCCCTGCCCGCCGTTCCGCCGCGTTGCAGTCGTCCGAGATCCGCGACCTACTCCACCTGACCGAGGCGCCGGGTGTGCTGTCGCTCGCGGGCGGACTCCCTGCGCCCGAGGGGCTCGCGGTCGAGCGCATCCGCGCCGCCGCTGATCGGGCCCTCTCGGTCACGGGACGGTACGGGCCGCCCGCACTCCAATACGGCCCGACCGAGGGCCTGGCGACGCTGCGTGAACTCCTCGCCGCGGGAACGCCGACTGCGCCGCCCCTCGGTGCCGCCGACGACGTGATCGTCACGACCGGGTCGCAGCAGGGCCTCGACCTCGTGAGTCGTGTCCTGCTCGATCCGGGTGACTCGATCGCGGTCGAGGACCCCGTCTACCTCGGCGCGCGTCAGGTCTTCGCCGCCCACGGCGCCACCCTCGTCGGGATCCCGACCGACGGCGACGGTCTCGACACCGAAGTCCTCGCCCGCCGGCTGCGCACCGGGTGGCGCCCGCAGTTCGTCTACTGCGTCCCGAACTTCTCGAACCCCTCCGGTGTCAGCCTGTCTCCCGCTCGCCGGGCGCACCTCGCCGAACTCGCAGCGCAGTTCGGGTTCGCGATCGTCGAGGACGACCCCTATCGTGCGTTGGGGTTCTCCGGCGAGCCGCCTGCGTCCATCGGCATCGCTGCGCCCGATCACACCGTCACGTTGGGATCGGCCTCGAAGGTCGTGGCGCCGGGGCTTCGCGTCGGTTGGCTCCGCGCCCCGCGCGCCCTCGTCCGCGCGTTGGTGACCGCGAAACAGACGGTCGACCTCCACACGGCGACGCTCCCGCAACTCGTCGTCGCCGATCTGCTCGCCGACGATGCCTTCCTTCGCACGCATCTCGCCGAGACGCGCGACCGCTACCGGACGCGCGCGCTCACCTTGCACCACGCACTCCGAGGGGTGGTCGACGCGCCAGTTCCAGATGGTGGGATGTTCCTCTGGGGCCGCACCGGGGTCGACACCCGCTCCGCGTTCGCGGCCGCGATCGACGCCGGCGTCGCGTACGTGCCGGGCGACGCATTCGCCGTCGACGCGGACGGCGGCCATCGCCTCCGACTCAGCTTCGCGACGCTCACTCCCGACGAGCTCCGCGTGGCGGCCAAGCGACTCCGCGTTGCGTTCGGTCGTTCGGCGATACCGGGTTGAGCGGGCCGAGACGAACGTGCGGGCCAACCCCGAGGCCTCGCCTACCCTGACGCCATGCCCGAGCCCGCCGAACGATCGGCTGTCCAACCGGCGGTCCGATCGTGAATGCACCCCGAGCCCTGGTCACCGGATCCACCGGCTTCGTCGGCACCGCGTTGGTCACACGCTTGCTCGCCGAAGGCTGGGCGGTCGACACCCTGGTGCGATCCTCCAACGCAGATGCACCGGCGGCGGCGCGCCACCACTCGATCCCCGATTCGATCGACGGCCTGATCGATCTCGTGCACGGGCTCCGGCCCGAGGTCTGCTTCCATCTCGCGACCGCATTCCGCGGCGTCCATCAGCCCTCCGACATCGCGCCGATGGTCGCAGCCAACATCGAGTTCGGCACTGCGCTCGCGGAGGCCGTCAGCGGTGTGGACGGTGCTCGCCTCGTCAACACCGGCACGGTCTGGCAACACTTCGACGCGGCCCCCTACAGCCCGGTCTCGCTCTACGCCGCGACCAAGCAGGCATTCACCGACGTCCTCGTGTACTACTCGGAGGTCCAGGGACTCCCGGTCCACACCCTGGAACTGATGGACACCTACGGGCCCCACGATCCACGCGCCAAGCTGATCCCGTTCCTGCTCCGCGCCGGACGCGACGGGACCGTCGTGCCGATGACCGACGGCACCCAACTGATCGACCTCATGCACGTCGACGACGCGGTCGGCGCGCTCCTCGCCACCGCGGCGGCGCCGCCCGATGTGGTGTACGGCGCTCGCGGCGACGGCGCGATCACGCTGCGGGAACTCGTCGAGCGGTTCCAGCGGGCGACGGGGCTCACCCTCGCGATCGAGTGGGGCGCACGGGACGCGCGACCGCGGGAGATGCTCCGACCGTGGATGACCGCCGAACCACCACCGGGCTGGGCGCCGCAGATCCGCCTCGACGACGGCCTGCGCGCCCTCGTCGATCCCGTCAGCTGATCAGCGCGTCGCTGCGGGCGGCTCGATCCCGATGCGACGGTACGCCGAGTCCGGAATGGCGGCGGGATCCTTGTAGATGTGATGGACACACGGCTCGCCCGCTCGTTCCGGTGGGTACTCGATGGTTGTCGGCATCTCGCCCCACTCCACCGGCTGGATCTCGTTGTTCACCGAGCAGTGCGCGCAGTAGACCCACAACTCGTCCCGCCCGAAGGTGCGCCCGCCGGGCTCGCGCAGCGTTGCGTACGGATGCTCGCCCTCGTACCGACCGTCCTCGATCAGATTCCCGCCACTGCCGCACCGGAACGAGAGCACAATCTTCTCGTCGTCCTCGTCGACTACCACCGCGCCCATGTTGGCCACCATCGAGCGTGCGATCACCTTCGCCCGTTGGGCCGCGGGAACGTCGCCCCACGCGGTGCCGGTGTCGCGACGCGGCCGGACGAACTCGTCCCCGGTCTTGCGGAGGGCACGCTCGACGGCTTCTTCGCCCATCTCCTCGGCGATGAATGTGAGCAGCGTCGTGATCCAGTTGATCGAGTAGTCCTTGAGGCTCGCCCACTGCGCGACCGCGCGGTCGACGAGCGCCTTCGCCACCTCGGGCTCACCGGCGTCGATTGCCGCCTTCGCCTGCTCCCAGAGCGGCGTCTGCATCTTCGCGATTTCGGCATCGCTCAGCACCCGGTCGACCATGGGATCCTCGCTACCGTCGTGGGAGTCCGAGCACCCGCTCGGCGATGATGTTCCTCTGGATCTCGCTCGTCCCACCGGGAATGGTCCCGCCGAACGACCGCATCCACTGGGTGAGCCATGCCCCTTCGCGCCACATCTGCGGTCCGAGGCGGTTCCGGTCGAGGCCGGCGGCGCCGAGCGCGTTGGCGCCGACCGCGAGTGCGTGTTGCACCCCTTCGCTGCCGAAGAGCTTCAGCAGCGAGTGTTCCGGCGCCGACTTCCCCGCCATGAACTTCGAAAAGCCGCGGTAGCCCATGCACATGAGCGCCTGCGTGTCGACTGCGATGGTGGCGACCTGGTCGCGGAACACCAGGTCGTCGCCGATGCGTCCACCCCGACCGTCGGGCTCGTCGCCGAGTGCGACCAACGCCCGGGTGGCCCGCTCCATGCTGAACGCGTAGTCGATCCAGAGCATGGCGCGTTCGTGCGCGAGCGAACCCTGGGTGATCGGCCAACCGCCGTCGATCTCGCCGAGCAGATTGGCCTTCGGGACGCGCGCGTCGGTGAAGAAGACCTCGTTGAAGTCCATGAAGTCGGGTTCGGTCAGTTCGGGGAACGGACGCGGTTCGACGCCCGGCGTCTTCATGTCGACGATCAGCGCGGTGATCCCCTTGTGCTTCGGAACCTCGGTATTGGTGCGCACGAAACAGAGGCACCAGTCCGAGTGATGGGCGCCCGACGTCCACACCTTCTGCCCGTTCACCACGAACTCGTCGCCGTCGAGCACAGCTCGGGTCCGGAGACTGGCGAGGTCGCTGCCCGCGCTCGGTTCGCTCATCCCGAGACACCACGCGATCTCGGCCCGCAAGGTCGGAAGGAGGAAGCGCTCCCGTTGCTCGTCCGTGCCGTAGTCACGGATCGAGGGGGCGATGATCCCGAGCCCCTGCGGGTTCAAGCTGCGCGGAATCTCGCGCCTCGACATCTCCTCGAAGTAGATCATCTGCTCGACGGGAGACGCGTCGCGCCCGCCGAGTTCCGGCGGCCAACCGGGGATCAACCAGCCCGCGTCGAACAACTTCCGTTGCCAATCACGTGCCCAGGGCTGGAGATCCGCGCTCGAGAGCTTCGGCCGGCTCAGCACGTCGGCGGACGGCAGGTTCGCCTCCATCCAGCGCACCAGATCGGCTCGGAATGCTTCTTCGCTGGCTCCGTACTGCAGTCGCACGCCCGGAAACGTACCCGCTAGCGTCGCCGAGCTGACACCCACGTCAGGTTTCGCGGTCAGGTCGGGCAATGGATTTCGAGTTCACCGAAGATCAGCAGCTGCTTGCCACGAGCGTGCGGCACTATCTCGCGGCGCGGGCGCCCATGGGGTACGTCCGGTCGGTGTACGACGCCGATGCGGCCGTCGACGACGTGTGGCGCGGTCTCGCCGACATCGGGATCACCGGCATGCTCGTGGAGGAGCGGTTCGGCGGTGCCGGGATGGGGCTCGTCGACCTCGCGTTACCGCTCGGCGAGCTGGGGAGAGGCCTCTATCCCGGTCCGATTCCGGCATCCGCGGTGGCGGCCGTCGTCGCCCTCCAGACAGCCGGCGACGAGGAATCGTGCGAGCGCTGGCTTCCTGGACTCGCCGACGGATCGATCGTCGGCGCCGTTGCCCTCACCGACGCTCGCGGCACGGCCACGACCGTCGACCACCGCGGGGCGGTGACCGGTCACAAGGTGTTCGTCCTCGACGCGTGCGCCGCCGACATGATCGTCGTGGCCGCGGGCTCCGCCCTCGTCGCGGTCGACGCGACGGACCCCAATGTCTGCGTCACCCCGACCGATACGGTTGACGGATCTCGGAAGTTCGCCGCGGTCGAGTGCGACGGTGCGACGGGTGCGATCGTGTCCGACGACGGATCGGCCCGGGCCGCCACCGACGACACGTTCGGGATCGCGATGGTGCTCGACGGAATCGGCGCCGCCGATCGGGCGCTCGAACTCGCGATCGAATACGCGAAGGAGCGCGAGCAGTTCGGCAAGCCGATCGGCTCGTTCCAGGCGATCCAGCACCTCTGCGCCGACATGTTGCGCGCCATCGAACTCGGTCGGGCCGTGGGCTACTACGCGGCCTGGGCCTGCGATGCCGCCGATGCGGTCGAACGGCACCGGGCCGCGACCATGGCCCGCGCCTTCGCCGCCGACGACTTCTACCGGGTGGCGGCGAACGCCATCCAGATCTTCGGTGGCATCGGCTTCACGTGGGAGCACGACATCCATCTGTATTACAAGCGCCTGCTCACGCTGTCGCTGTTCGGGGGTTCGGCATCGGATCATCTCGAGGAGCTCGCCGCGATCGTGCTGTAGCGATCACCGCCGCGATGGTCACAGCCGCCAGGATCACGATCACCGGCTCGGCCGGCACTCGGAATCGGGTCTGCCCGTAGGAGAGCACCGCGCCCACGGTGACGATCACGGGCGGGACCGCGAGAAACCATTCGCGAGTGCGGCGCCGGCGCAGGATGACCGCGCCGGCGATCGCCAACGCCGCGAGTGGGTAGTACCACCACAGGCCCAGGTTCGTCAGCCACCGCGGCCGGCCTTCGCTCTCGTTGATGAACGCCATGTCGGTAGGCCGGAAGACGCTCCAATCCCGCCCGATGCGGGCAAGCACCACCCTGACGAACTGCCCGCGGTGTCCGTTGTTGATGTAGTCGAGCGCGCGCTGCCGATAGATCTTCGACACCACCGACTGGTCGCCGGGCGGCGCGTGCTTGGGAATGCACGTGTGCAGGTTCGTGAGCCCGATCGCGCTCCCGAAGAACACCGAGTCGCAGGTGGACCCGAGAATCGCGATGCCGTCGTTGGTGGAGATTGCGGTCGGCTCGTCGAACCGGCCGAGGTTGAACCCGACCCACGGTCCCACGACGATCACCGCACCGGCGGCAATCGCCCCGAGCACCATCCATCGCTCTCGCCACGCCCGCGCCCGGAAGGTCCACAACAACGGGATGCCGAGGAGCGGTGTCAGCAGGATCAGTTCGGCCCGGGCGAGCGCCGCCGCCCCACAGACCAGGCCGAGGAACAACGCGGTGCGTGGCCGCGGCGCGTCGATCAGCCGCATCAGCAGGAGCAGAGCACCCACCGCGGCCAGGACTGCGAGCGACTCGCTCATGATCAGGCCGTCGTTCACGAAGAGATACGGGTACAACGCGGCGATCCCGGCCGCGATCAGCCCGGCGGTGTCACCGGCGAGCCGACGGGCCAGTAGCGCCATGAGCACGATGCCGCAGAGCCCGATCAGGAGCATCTCGAAGCGGACGACGAGTTGCGTGGTCGATTCGGCGAACCCGACCTGGTCGCCCGCAGCGATGATGGGGAGGATGGCGAAGACGGTCAGCGGCGGGTGATCGGCCGCCGGAGTCGACCGCTGGGATGCCCCGGGAAGGAACAGGAACGGGTCGTTGTAACCGTGGCCCTTGCCGATCTGGCGGGCCTGGAGTTCGTAATAGCCGGCGTCGTAGAACCGATGATCGTGCCGGGCCACCGTCATGATGAATGTGGTGCGCACGCCCGCCGCGACGATCAGGATGAGGAGCAGCGCCGTGCGAAACCGACGGGACGTTGGGGCCGACACCCCGGCGACGTTAGTGAGTCCCCACCTTCGACCGGCTCCCC
>JBDUBS010000714.1:0-3356 GCA_040003875.1 Acidimicrobiia bacterium
ACACGATGCGGCGCCCGGCCATCGATCTCGACGCGTCGGGTCGATGGGTCAGTCTGCGTGGCGTGCATCCGAACTTCGCGCCGGCGGTCGCATCACGGCCGGCACGTGTCGACAGCCACCGGAGTGAGCGTTCGACGCAACGGGGCATCGTCAGTCGAGCGGTTTGCCTGACGCGTCGACACCGCAGAGGGCGCGCCACGGTCGCGGTACCCGACCCCGACGAATGGCCCCGGCGTCGATCAACGTCGCGAGTACCGGACGGATGGCCTCGTGTCGGAGTTCGACCCGGCGCGGCAGCTTCTGGACCGCGTTCCAGGTGGACCAAGTCGGGAGTCCGGCGGCGGCATACACACCCGGGTGAACGAAGTTCTGCCACAGCATCAAGATCAGCCCAGGCGCGACGAACTTCACCGCGGCGCGCTCCCGACGACTCGCTCGGGCCCACGCCTCGGGGAGCACCGACCGCGCGAACGAAAGGTGCCGCGCCTCCTCCTGGCGGTGATACCGATTGAGCGCCGCGAGCATCGGGTCGGTGTCGGGATGGTCGGCGGCCAGCTTCTGGAGCAGGTCGGGGATCTCCTCGCCCGCGAGCGTCATCACCATGAGCATCGTGTCGTGCGCGGTGATGCGATGGGTTACGCGATTCATGATCCGATTGAGCAGGGGACGGTCGAGCGGATTGCGCGTCTGCGGGTCGAGTTCGGCGATGAGGCGGATGAACGCACGCGAGTGCTTGGTCTCCTCGCCCACCTCGTGCAGCATGTAGACGACGCGCGCATCGGTGAGGTCGGGCGCCTCACCGATCATGCGGGCGAAGCCGGACATGAGGACCGCCTCGAACCGCACGCCCATGGTCAGCATCGACGCCACCTCTTCGCGGGAGAGGCGAGCCCGCTGCTCGGCGGTCGTCGACACGTCGAGTCCGGCGATCGACAGCAGGTCGTCCGGAAGCAACGCACCGGTGCCGAGTGTCCCCCAGGGCAATGCCGAGTCGGGCTCGATCGGTCGCCGCACCGAGGCCGAGTTCAGGCGGTTGATCCGCTGCTCGGCGGAAGTCGGAGTCGAAGGCGGATCGAGGGTCGCGGTGTCCATGTCGTCACATTACCCAAGAATCTATGAATCAAACATATTTGTTAGTTCTTGGATTCCTGTCAGATCCAGGTAGCCTGGAGGCGTGGCGATTCCCACGGATACGGCAGGGACCAAGGGGAACCGCACCCGCCAACGGGTGCTGGATCTCGCGGTGGCACGCTTCGCCGCCGATGGCTATCGCCGCACCTCGGTGTCCGACATCGCCCGGGACGCCGACCTCACGCCCGCCGCGGTCTACGCCTACTTCGCCGGTAAGGAGGCGTTGTTCCAGGCGGCCGTCGACGCCGACGCCAGCGCGCTGATCGACGAGAGTCGCGACGAAGTCGAAGGCCTCCCGATGCGGGAAGGGGTGGGGACGATGGTGTCGGTGCTCGTCACCCGCGTTGCCCACCACCCGTTGGCGGCACGGGTGCTCTCGGGTCGCGAGCCGGATGTGATCGACCGCCTCCTCGACCTGCCGTCGCTCCAACGACTCACCGAGGACGTGGCCGCCGGTATCGAGGTGGCCCAGGCTGCGGGCGATGTGCGGGCCGACATCGACGCCCGCCTGCTCGCGGAGGGACTCGAGGCGATCGTGCTCTCGCTGTTGATGAGTTCGCTTCAGGCCGGTGTCGGCGCCGACTCACCGCGCGCGGTCGCGACCCGCGCAGTACTCGACGCCGCCCTGCGACCGTCGACGTAGCGACCGTCGACGTAGCGACCGTCGACGTAGCGACCGTCGACGTAGCACCGCGTTACGCCGGCTTCTGCCACACCGAGATGTGCTTGCGGCTCTCAGCGGTGAACGGTGTCCGGTCCCAGTCGGCCCACCGTTCGACCAGGGACATCCCCGCAATGCGAGCCATGAGGTCGAGTTCGGCCGGCCAGGTGATGCGGTGGGTCGACGCGAACTGCTCGGAACGACCGTCGACCATGTACCAATGGTGCGAGGTCAGCGTGCCGGCGACCAGGTCGTACTCGTCCACCCCGACGTGCGTGGAGGTCGCCTCGAAGACGCGGTGGGTGTCGCCGGGTGGAAGTCGCACCTCCGGTATCCCCAGCTCGATGACGAAGTGGCCGCCGGGCTCGAGGTGGCGGGCCACGTTCTGGAAACAGTCGACCTGCTCGTCCTGGGTGATGAGATTCGAGATCGTGTTGTAGACGAGGTACGCGAGGCCGAACCTCGCGTCGAGGCGCGTCGTGGCGAAGTCGCCGATCGTCACGGTGATCGTCTCGGCGCCAGCCTTGGCCTGGAGTACCGCCACCATCGCGGGCGAGATCTCGATGCCGTGGACGTGCACGCCCCGGTCACTCAGCGCCAGCGCGACCCGTCCCGTCCCGACCCCGAGCTCGAGCGCAGTTCCGGTCGTCGCGAGGGCGGCGAGGAACTCGACGGTCGGGCTGAGGATGGCGGGATCGAACATGTCGGCCGCGGTGGCGTCGTAGAACGGCGCAAAACGTTCGTCGAAGATGTTCTCGGGCACCTGGCCAGTCTGACCGTCGGCACGCCGAGGCGAAGCTCGTTTTGTGGCCGCCGAAGCGATGACACCCGATCCGCGCGGGCACCGGCGCTCGTCACTTGACCGCGTGGTCGAACGCCGACCACGCTCCGCCACATGCGCGCTGCGATTGCCCGACGAGGTCAGATGGTGGTCGACGACGTCCGGGATCCCGTTCCCGATGTCGGGGAGGCGCTCGTCGCGGTGAACGCCTGCGGCATCTGCGGCTCCGACCTTCACACCCTCCGCCATGCCGACGCGATGCTCGCGCTGTCGGGGATGGGCGGTCTCGACAACCCATTCGACCCCGATGCCGACTACGTGATGGGCCACGAGTTCTGCGGCGAGGTGCTCGAACTCGGTGCGGGCACCGAAGGCGTGCTGATCAAGCCCGGTGACCTGGTGGTGAGCATGCCGATGGCGTTCGCACCACACGGCCTCGAGCTGATCGGGTTTTCCAACAACTACGTCGGTGCCTTTGCGGAGCGAATGCAGCTCACCGCGGGGATGTGCCTGCCCGTCCCCAACGGGCTCGACCCGCGGATCGCGTCGCTCACCGAACCGGTGGCCGTCGCGGTGCACGCGGTCAACAAGTCGGGGATCGTTCCCGGCGACGGCGCGCTGGTGTTGGGTGCCGGCCCCATCGGGCTCGCACTCATCGCGGCCCTGCGCGCACACGGTGTGGAGCAGATCGTCGCCAGCGACTTCTCACCCCGTCGCCGCGCCCTCGCGACGGCGATGGGGGCGACCTCGGTGGTGGACCCGGCGGTGGAGACCGCGATGGAC
>JBDUBS010000037.1:0-3345 GCA_040003875.1 Acidimicrobiia bacterium
CTGGTGGACCGCGACGAGACCGGAGTACGGCGATGCCGATTCGGCGAGGCCCTCGACCACGATGCGGCTGGTGGTCCCGGGCGCGTCTGCGGTCAGCGTCACTGCGAGCGGCGCGCGTGCGGTTTCGGGCACCACGAGTGCGACCGCGTCGGGCGCGCGTTCAAACGTCAGGGTGTGGTCGACGACGAGTGTCCGCCGCGCCACCGAGTAGACGGTGGTGCACGTGGCGGCGAGCGGGTCCGGCGCGGTGCCGTCGAGGCCTCGGCCCATCACCTCGAGCCGGTTCCAGCGGGCGCGCACGCCGTGCGGCTGGTGGGTCAGCTCGTCGGGCAGCTCGGCAGTGGTCGCGCGGCGACCGCGATCGAACACGAGCGGCGCCCAGAGCACCTGGTCGTTGTCGACCGGCACCTCGAAGGTGCCGGGCGCGTGGGGTGCGGGGAGGTAGTGACTTCGATTGGCGCCCACGAACGGCACGACCACGTGGCGGCCCGGGCCTCCGTGGACCCACACCGCTGCGTGTCGCCCGGTCTCGAACTCGATGACCTCGTCGACCGCTCGGTAGGTGTCCGGCGCCGACGCGGCGTTGACCAGTGGGCCGGCCCGGAGCGCCGCGCCCGCCCACGCGAGTTTGCCGAGCACGTCGAGGGTGAGTTGGAGCCGGCGGAACGGACCGCGGTAGGCGTCCTGGTTGCGATGCCGGTGCGCGTCGACGACCCCATCCGGATCGAAACGCCGCTCGGTGGCCCGGGCGGCATCGATGCCACGGCGCAGCCACGCCGCGGCGCGGTTGGATTCCAATATCGGTTGTTGGGCGAGGGCGGCGAGTTCCACGGTCAGGGCAGTCGCGAGGACTCCCGTCGATCGACCCCAGGGGATCGCGGCGCCGTCGGGACCGGCGACGGTGTCGACGAGTGCGAGCGCAGCACGCGCGCCGTCCTCCCACCGCGGGCCGAGGTGGCCGGCGAGGGGTTCGCAGAAGAGCCAGATGTCGGCGGTGTAGATGTCGTACCGACCCGAGGCATCGTTGGAGTCGTCGAGGAACCGACGTGGGTTCTGATCGAGGAGTTCGGCCAGGCGTTCGACGAGTCGGTCGAGGACCGCGGGGTCGTCGCTCAGCCCGAGTTGTCGGCGCGCGAACTCACAGCGGGACAGCACGGCCGCGTAGTTGCGCGGCAGGATGTCGGTATCGAGCAACTCGATCCAGTCTCGACTGTCGGTGGACTGGGCCACCTGGGCGCGTTGCTCGTCGGTGCACCGGTCGAGCAGCGGGTTGTCGGCGAACGGCCCGACCCGGAGCAGGGTCTCCGCGATGCGGTACGAGAAGAACGTGTGGGTATCCCGGCCGTTCACTCCGGTGAGGAGTCGGGCGATGACGTCGTCAATCGGATCACCGGCCACGGTCGTGACCCCGCCGGACGCGAGGTGGGTGAGCGTGTAGAGCAGGTCGGCGCGGACGTCGGGGTCGACTCGATGCCCGGCGAAGGTCCGGGGGATGCGCCACTCCGAAAGGTGCGCGGCGTGGAGGTGCTCGACGGTCGTGGTGACGAACTCGAGCAGGTCGGCCCCCGCCGAATGGCTGTCGACGGTCACTGCGACCAGTCGCTGTACGCCGCCTGAATGCGCTCGGTGCTCCACTCGCCGTCGTGGACGATGACGCGGTACCCCAGGTCGAGGTGGTCGCCGGCCGCGAGCGTGAGCGGCTCGTCCCAGAGGAGCGCCGCGTTGACGAAGTTGGCCCACCCCTCGCCGTACGTGTCGGCTCGCGTGCTCGCGTACCACGGCGACGGGGACCGCACGTTCTTTGGACTCTCCAAGAAAGTGACCCCAACTGGTTGACCGTCGACAGTCCCGTCGAGGGCGAGCCAGGTGGAGGGTTCGCCGAGGGTGCGGTCGCGGGCGACGCCGTCGTCGAGGCGGATGACGGTGTCGGTCCAGTCGGGCGCCCCCCGCAGCGTGAGTCCGCCGTAGCCGCCCCAGGTGGTGAACGGCGTGCGGTCGAGGACGGTGTCGGTCTCGACCGAGAGCCGCTCGGTCCAGTCGATCGCGTAGGCGTCGGCATCGATGGGCACCCGGGTGATGCTGCGGGTCTCGCGCAGTCGAACCGATTCGCCGTCGGGCGCGACCCACTCGAGATCAGCCTCGACTGCGTCGTCGGTCTCCCGTACGGCGACGGTCCGCAGCCGCCCGAACTCGCCGTACTCCTCCCAGAAGTTCTCACCGTTCACGAACTTGATGGTGAACCACAGCGCGTGATGCCACGGATGATCGGCCGGCGCCTCCACACTGAGCACGGCGCCCGCGGGCGTGGTCAGCGGATGGACGAACGGTCGGGGCGCGTCCCACACACAGGGCAGATCCATGGCGGTCGAACCTAGCGGTCGGACGTCGATCGTTCCGACGCACGGAATGCAGGTCAGGGCCTGCGAAACCGGTGCCGAAACCGGTGCCGAAACCGGTACCGGAAGCGACTCCGGAAGGGAGGTCATCGGTACGATGCCCGAATGTCGGTGGAGGTGCGATGACTTCGGGTACCGAACGGCTCCATGGTGCCCGGGTCGCAGTATGAGCAGCCGTATGAGTATTGGGGGCCTCGACCTCGTGTTGTTCGACCTCGGTGGCGTGCTCATCGAACTCAGCGGTGTGGGCGCCATGCAGAAGCTCGCAGGAATCGCCGGCGAGGACGAGTTGTGGGAACGCTGGCTCTCGTGTCCGTGGGTGCGGGCATTCGAGCGCGGGGAGTGTTCGGCCGAGGAGTTCGCGACCGGCATGGTCGAGGAGTGGAGTCTCGCGGTCACGCCCGCCGAGTTCCTTGCCGCGTTTCGGGACTGGCCGGTGGGCCCGATGCCCGGCGCCGAGGATCTCGTGGCTGAGGTCGCGGCGGTGGTGGCCGTCGGCTGTCTGAGTAACACCAACTCGCTGCACACCGAAGACCAGTTCTCGCGGTGGGGGATCTTCGCCGCGTTCGAACCGCGATTCCTGTCGCACGAGCTCGGTGTCCTGAAGCCCGACCGCGAGTTGTTCGAACGGGTGTCCGAACTCGCGGGGATCGCCCCGGCCCGCATCCTGTTCCTCGACGACAACCTCATCAACGTCGAGGGCGCGCGGGCGGCCGGGTTCGTCGCCGAACACGCACGGGGGGTCGACGGCGCGCGCGCCGCGCTGGAAGCGCAGGACGTGCTGACGGCGGTCCACGGTCGCGGCTGAGCCGTACGATGTGGCGATGATCGGTTCCGACGTGATCGTCCCCGTCGCCCCGCTGCTGGCCGACGGCGACGTCGATGCGGTGGTCGCACTCTGCACCGAGTTCGGCCGGTATCGCACCTACGGTGAGCTCGAACCGATCGA
>JBDUBS010000431.1:0-3344 GCA_040003875.1 Acidimicrobiia bacterium
AGCTTCAGCCCGCAGCGAAGGCGAACCACCACATGGCCGATATGGACCCCGAGACCCTCACCACCCCGTGGCGGCGCGATCCGGCCGAGACCACGCCGGCGCTCGCCCGCTGGGTGGCCCACACCATGGGGAACGGCGCACGGGTCGAGGACGTCGGTGAACCGGGCAACGGCATGTCGAGCGAGACCGTGCTCTTCACCGTCGTGCTCCCCTCCGGCGAGCGCGATCGCCTCGTGGCCCGGCTCGCGCCGATGCCCGACGTCTACCCGGTCTTCCAGAGTTACGACCTGGATCTCCAACGCCGCTGCATGGATCTCGTCCGCGAGCGCACGACCGCGCCCGCGCCCGTCTGTCGCTACCTCGAGACCGACACCGCATGGCTCGGTACCCCGTTCCTCGTCATGGAGCGCATCGACGGTGAGGCCCCCGCCGACGTGCCGCCGTACGTCTTCGGTGGCTGGGTGACGGACGCCACCGCGGAGCAGCGTGACGCCCTGGTGGCGAACTCGGTCGAGGTCTTGGCGCAAGTCCATACGATCGACCCCACCAATGCCGACCTCACCTTCATCACCGGTCCGCCCACCCGCTCGTCGGCGATGGACGCGCAACTCGCGGGCCAGCGGGAGTACTACGAGTGGGCGCGCGACGGCGTGCAGTATCCACTCATCGAGCAGACGTTCGCGTGGCTCGACGCCCACCGGCCTCCCGAACCCGAACCGGTACTCAACTGGGGCGACAGTCGCATCGGCAACATGCTCTACCGCGACTTCGCGCCGGTCGCGGTGCTCGACTGGGAGATGGCCACCGTCGGACCACGCGAGGTCGACCTGGCGTGGATGGTGTTCCTCCACCGCTTCTTCCAGGACCTCGCCCAGAGGTTCGACATGCCGGGCATCGACGACTTCATGACCCCCGAAGCCGTAGGTGCCGAGTACGAGGCGCGCACCGGATACTCCTCGCACGACCTGCACTGGTACGAGGTCTACGGCGCGCTGCGATTCGCGATCGTCTCGGTGCGGACGAGCACGCGCGGAATGGCTTACGGGCAGATGGAACAGCCCGACGATCCCGACGATCTCATCATGTTCCGCTCACTGCTCACAGACATGATCAGCTGAGACGCCCGGTTCCGCCACCGCGTACCAGCACTCGAACTCAACGGGTCGCGGCGCGGCGAACGCTGGCGCGAATCGGCGCCGACACCATCGCTCGATCTCGTCCCGGCTCTGACCCCGCTCGACGGCACCGGCGACGTTGGTCTCGGTCATGAGGTAGCGCGTGTAGTCGTCAGCCGTCATGGTGAGAGTGAGCACGGACGCGGCGTGGATGTGCAGCGCGAACCCGGCGGCCACCAGCACCTCGGGATCCACGCCGTGCCGGTTGGCGACCGGTCGCGGCCACCGCGCCGCGAACTCGTCGTAGGCCGCGGCGAGCGTCGGATCCGCCGGCGATCGGCGACCGGTCGCGAAGTCGTATGCGATCACCACGCCGTCCGGTGCGAGCACGCGATCCGCTTCGGCCCGGAACGCGGCGAGGTCCATGAAGTTCAGCGACCCGGCCGCGACGAGCACGTCGACCGCGCCGGAACGGATCGGTACGGCCAGGCCGGTGGCGACCCCGAACCGGGCGTCGCGGTGGCGTCGCGCTGCGCGTTTCACCATCGTCGGGGCCGGGTCGAGTCCCACGAGTCGGTCCGCCCAGGGCCGGGCCGCCACCGTGGATGCACCGGCACCACACCCGATGTCGACGACGGTCCGGGTCGGTGCTCCGGACGACCCCGCAGGATCCGCGGCCCAGTGAAGCGCGAGCGCGACCCGCTCCATGATGAGACCGTGCAGTGGCGGACGCGCCGAGTCGTAGCCGTCGGCCATCGCCTCACCGCCGAAGATATCCACTCGACCGCAGCGTAGGAGCCGCCACCGTTCGACGGCGCCGCCGCCCACCCGTAGTGTCGGTTTCCCCACCCAAGGAGTCCTCATGGCAACCGAAGGCCTCGAACAAGCAATGGCGAGTACCCGCTCGGTGCTCGCCAATGTCGCCCCCGACCAGTTCGGCGCGCCGACCCCGTGCGAATCGTGGGACGTGCGGGCGCTGGTGAACCACATCGTCGGTGGCAGCCACTACTTCGCCTCCTGCGTCAACGAGGGCAAGCACCCCGCCGTCGCGAGCGACACCGACTACACCCAGGGCGACCTCCTCGGCGCCTACGACGACGGCATCGCCGCCGCCGTGGCCGCGTTCAACGCGCCGGGCGCGCTCGACAAGATGATCGAGCTCCCGTTCGGCACCTTCCCGGCCACCGCGTTCCTCGGCCTGGCCACCACCGATCAGTTCACGCACGGCTGGGACCTCGCCCGCGCCACCGGTCAGAACTCGGACCTCGCCCCCGAACTCGCGGCGCAGCTGCTCGAGGGGGCCAAGGCCTCGATCCCCGACCAGTTCCGCGGGCCCGACGGTCAGGCGCCGTTCGGTCAGGCGCACGACGGCGGCACGACCTCGGCCGACCAACTCGCGGGGTTCCTGGGCCGGCGCGTCTGAACGCGGCATGGTCAGTGTCCCCGTCATCGACGTCGGGCCCCTGATCGATGGGCGCGACGTCGACGACGTTGCGCAGCGGATCGACCAGGCGTGTCACGAGGTCGGGTTCTTCTCCGTGGTCAATCACGGTGTGGACCCCGCCTTGTGCGCACGCCTCGGGCGAACGGCGCACGAGTTCTTCGGCCGACCGGAGCCGGAGAAGGAACGGATCGCGATGGTCCACGGCGGTACCGCGTGGCGAGGTTGGTTCCCGCTCCACGGCGAGCTGACCTCCGGCGCGCCTGACCACAAGGAGGGGTACTACTTCGGCCGGGAACTTTCGTCGGCCGACGCACGCGTCGCGGCCGGGCTTCCGCTCCACGGTCCGAACCTCTGGCCCGCGTCACCGCCGGACCTCCGACCGACGGTGCTCGAATACCTCAATGCGCTCGAGCAGTTGGGCCAGCGCCTGACGCAGGCGATCTCGGTCGGGCTGGGACTCGGGCCCTCGACACTCGGCGACCGGTGGTTCACCGACCCGGTGATCCTGCTGCGCCTCTTTCACTACCCGGCGACGACCGTCGGCGCGCCCGCGTACGGCGTCGGCGAACACACCGACTACGGATTCCTCACCATGCTCTGGCAGGACGACACCGGTGGGTTGGAGGTGCACGGCCCCGACGGCTGGGTCGAGATCCCACCCGATCCGAGTGCGTTCGTCTGCAACATCGGCGACATGCTCGATCGACTCACCGCGGGGAAGTACCGGTCAACCGCGCACCGGGTCCGCGCGCCGGAATCCGGGGCGCGGGTCTCCATCCCGGTCT
>JBDUBS010000088.1:0-3342 GCA_040003875.1 Acidimicrobiia bacterium
AGGTCTACGACCGGGACTCGAACCCGGCGCCGACCGACCCCAGCACGACGACGCTTGGCTGAGCTTCAGGCGAGGACGGCCCGGGCCACGAGGTCGGTGCCGAACGCGGTGAGGATCGCGAGGTAGAGCAGGCCGGTCGCGGCCATGACCGCGGAGTAGAACCGTTCACGGAGCGCGAGCCAGGTGACCCCGAACAGGATCGCGGTGGTGATCGCACAGACCACCCACATCCATCCGAGGAGCCCGCCGTAGCCGTCGGAGCGCGAGCTGTTGAGCACGCCGATCACGCCGCGCGGCAGCAGCATCACCAGCACCTCGGCGGGCCACACGTACGCGCTCCACCGGACCAACTCCTTGAGTGGCGCGCGCGGTAAGCCGGGCTGCGTGAGGTACCAGTGCCCCAAGAGCATCGCGTCGGTGACGACACCCAGGAAGAGTGCTCCGACCACGAGTCGGGCGGCGGCGAGTGCGAACGAACCACCGGTGAAGGCGGCCGCGCCGAGCAGGCCCACGAAACCTGCAATCGGGGCGACGAGATCGAGCGCCGGAGGAAACTCGGGTCCCGTCGAGGCCGGAACGTCGGACCGATGACCCTCACCCCCGCCCGCCATCGCCGCGACCCGCGCCGCGGACTGGAGTCGCGCCGCCGCCGCCTCGCGCACGCCGGCACCTCGCCGGACCACGCTCACCAGGAGTGCGACTGCGGCCCCGGCGACCAGTCCGCCGCCGCCCACGAGGAACCAGACGTGACCGAGCCCGGTGTGGTCGGCCCGCAATTCTGCGCCGATGCCACCGATGGCCAGCACCCCGAAGACGCCGCGGAGGAGCCAGCCATACCCGAGGCTCACCAGCCGACCACGCGTCGTGAGCCAGAGGAACGCCAGGCCACCAGTGGCCCATTGGAGCAGCAGCGTCGCCGCGTCGAGATGCACGGATCAGGCCACCGTCGCAAGGTCGCGCGGCGAACAGTTGAGCCGATCGGGACCGGCGTCGGCCGCGACGACGATGTCCTCCAGCCGCATCCCGAACCGACCGGGGAAGTAGACGCCCGGTTCGACACTGAAGGCGTGACCCGGTTCGAGGGGGGTCTCGTTCCCGGCCACGAGGTACGGGTCCTCGTGGGCCTCGAGCCCGATCCCGTGACCGATGCGATGGATGAACGCGTCGGCGAGCCCGTGATCGGAGAGCGCGGTCCGGGCGACCGCGTCGACCGCGGCGCACGAGGTCCCGACGGTGGCGGCCTGCACGGCGAGTTCCTGCGCCTCGGCCAGCGCCGCGTAGGTCTCGGCCACCTCGTTCGACGGCGCCCCGACCACGAACATGCGGGTGGTGTCAGAGCAGTATCCGGCCATGGTGCCGCCGAAGTCGCAGACAATGACGTCGCCGTCCCCGATGACCCGATCGCCGGCATCGTGATGCGGCGACGCGCCGTTGGGTCCGGATCCGACGATGGCGAAGTTCGGCCGTTGGTGCCCGTGCTCGAGCATGCGATCAACGAGTTCACGACTCACGTCGGCTTCGGTCCGGCCGCCGAACGGGCGGCTCCGCATCTCCACCGCGACCCGGTCGACTGCGTGGGCCGCGGCACGCAACGCCGCGACCTCCGCCGCGTCCTTGATTGCGCGCAGCGGCCCGGTGATCGCGTTCGCCGGACCGAACGTGACCTCGGGCATTGTCGACTGCAGGGCGAGCGTGAACCGGGTCCAGGTCTGGTCCCCGACCGCAACCCGCCGGGCGCCCCGGGCGAGCATCGCCACCATCGCCACCGGATCCGCGCCCTCGGGCCACGGGGCCAGGGTGCAGGACCCATTGTGGGGCACGCGCGGCGCCTCGAGCTCGGGGACGACGAGCGTCGCCTCACCGTCGCGCGTCAGCACGAGCATGGTGAGTCGCTCGAGCGGCATCGCCTCGTAGCCGGTGAGGTACGGCAGGTCCGCGCCGACCGAGAGCAGCAGCACGTCGGCGCCGGCCTCGACCAGCGCCTCCCGGGCGCGGCCCTGCCGGGCGGCGAACACCTCGGCGGACATCGACCGACCTAGGCCGGGACCCCGAGCGCGGCATCGGCGCCGGCGCGGGCGTGGTAGCTCGACCGCACGAGCGGGCCGGACTCGACGTGGGCGAAGCCGAGGCCGCGCGCGAACGCACCCATCTCGTCGAACTCCGAGGGGCTCACCCAGCGCGCGACGGGCAGGTGGTCGGGCGACGGCCGGAGGTACTGCCCGAGGGTCAGCAGCTCGACCCCGACCGCGGCCAGGTCGGCGATCGCCGCGCGCACCTCGTCGAGCGTCTCCCCGAGACCGAGGATGATCCCCGACTTGGTGACGAGCCCCGCGTCCTTGGCGCGCGCCAACACCGAGAGCGACCGCGCGTATCCGGCCGAGGGCCGGGCCCGGCGTTGCAGACGGGCGACGGTCTCGAGGTTGTGGTTCATCACGTCGGGCCGGGCGTCGAAGATGGTGGCCAACGACGCGGCCTCCCCCTTGCAGTCGGGGATGAGCACCTCGATGGTGGTCTCCGGGTTGCGTTCACGCACGGCTCGGATCGTCGCGGCGAACCCGGCCGCACCACCGTCGGGCACGTCGTCGCGTGCGACGCTCGTGATCACCGCGTGCGCGAGGCCGAGGGTGGCGACCGCGTCGGCCACGCGACGCGGTTCGTCGGGATCGATCGCGAACGGCTTGCGCGTGTCGACCAGGCAGAACCCGCAGGCCCGGGTACAGCGGTCGCCGAGGATCATGAACGTGGCGGTGCGTTGCGACCAGCACTCGAAGATGTTGGGACACCCAGCTTCCTCGCAGACGGTGTGCAGGCCCTGGTCGTGGACCAACCGCTTCAGCTCGCGGTACCCCGGCCCCAGGTCCGCGGTCACCTTCATCCAGCCGGGTCGCTGAGCGGTGCCGACGTCGCCCCCATCCTCGATCCGTTGGTTGGTGACCGCGGCCATCTCGACCTGCAGGTGACGATCGGCCCGCGCCCACGCACGCGTCACCGCATCCACCACCACTGCCATCGCGGGTGCGTCCCCGAGCACCGCGGCCATCGACGTCACCCCGGCATCCGAGATCCCGCACGGCACGATGTGATCGAACATCGCGAGGTCGCAGTCCACGTTGAGGGCGAAGCCGTGCATCGTGCGACCGCGTGCGACGCGCACCCCGATCGCCGCGATCTTCTGCATCCCGCCCGACCCGAACTTCGGATGGTCTTCCGCACGGACCCACACGCCGCTCCGACCTTCGACGCGCTCGCCCGCGATGTCGAGCTCGGCCAGCACCTCGATGAGCGCGGCCTCGATCCGGCGGACGTGGGCCACGACGTCGCGCATCCCCGCCGCCGCCATTG
>JBDUBS010000435.1:0-3335 GCA_040003875.1 Acidimicrobiia bacterium
GAACGTCGACGACGGCGTCCCACTCCGCCTCGTCCATGTTGAAGCTCATCTTGTCCCGCAGGATGCCGGCGTTGTTCACGACCACGTCGAGTCCACCGAACGTCTCGACCGCCTGGGCGACGAGCGCGCGCCCGCCATCCCAGGAGGCGACGTTGTCGTCGTTCGCCGCGGCGCGACCGCCGGCCCCGGTGATCTCGTCTACCACCTGCTGCGCCGGCCGCCGGTCGGCCCCTTCGCCCGTGGTCTCGCCGCCGAGGTCGTTCACGACGACGGCCGCGCCCTCGCCCGCCAGCATGAGCGCCTCGGAGCGGCCGATGCCGCGCCCCGCACCCGTGACGATGGCGACCTTCCCATCGAACCGACCCATTGGACCTCCTCTATTGCTCGTGCGCTCGCACTCCTGAAGATCATGCCCCACGAGGACATGACCTTCAGGAGTGGGAGCGGCCGGGCAGAAAAGGCGGACGGGCAATCAACAAGCAGGGTCGGACCAGGTGAGGCGGTCGCCGATGCAGCGGGGGCCGGCGAAGACGGTGAGGTCGGACGACCGACTCACCGCACCGTGGGAGTCGGTGACGGTGAGGCGCACCCGGTACGGACCGGGCCGGTCGAGTGCGAGGAACGGTCGGGACGTCTCGGTACCGGCGAGGACCCAGGCACTGCCGGCCGGTGCAGCCAACAACTGCCAGTGTGCGGCGAGGGCGTCGTGATTGGCGTCGCAACTCGCGGCCGAGTCGAGGCGGAGCCACGTGAGCACGGACGCGTTCTCGACGTCCGGGCCCGGGTCAGCCGCGGGCGCGGAGTTCCCCGAGCCGGGTGACAACGTGACCGCGCCGTCGCGCGCAGTCCGCACGAAGGTGCCGGTCTCGTTGGTCGTGAGATTGCATGCCCCGTCGGCGCGGCGGGGCACGAACGGGAGCCCGTGGAGTTCCACATCGGTCTTCGGGGCAACCAGGTCGACCGCCGACGCACTCACCGTGACCCCGAGGCGCCCTCGTTTGGTCCGCCGGACCGTGAGCCCGCCCGGTGCCGAAACGGTCCGAGTCGAATCGCGGTCCACACTCCGTGGGGTGCCGTCGAGGTGGCGGTCCCGAATCGTGATGTGGCCCGAGGCGTCCTGGGTGGCGACGACGACGCGGTCACCCACGGTGTCGGTGAGGCGGAGGCGTACGCGACCGTCGGTCAGGGGCACCGACTCGATCAAGGGTGCCGCGTCGCCGATGCGCGTCGGGTACGCGATGGCGACCGAACGGGTCGCCGGCGCGGTTGCGGCCGCGGTCGCGTCGAGCGCGGTGTGGGTGGTGAGTACGCGGTTCGCGCCTTCGTGGTTGGTGGTACGGGTCGTCAGCGCGAGCGGGCCCCCACTCGTCGCGAGCCCGGTGTCGACCCGAGCCGTGCCGTGCTCCCAGCGGCCTCCGGTCGCGGTGGGGGTGAACGTGCCGCCGCTCGTCCCACCGCCGTTCCCGTGGGTCACCCACGTGAGTTGGTCGCCGGGGGTGGCGGTCACCGCGTCGAACGTCACCAGGTATCGGTTGTCGACGAACTCGAACCGACGCTGGAACTTCGCCCCGCGTACGCGCTCGTGACCTGCGCCCGGTCCCACGACGCGGTGTCGGACATTCCGGTGATCGTGCTTGGCCGTCGAGGTCCGGCGGGAGACCGGCCCGATCGTTCACCCAGAAGATCGACGAGAGGAAGGGGTCGGCCGGGCCCTTGTTGTTCACGAGGATCATGTTGTGATCCGGCGCCTTGCCGACCAGGCCGCGCTGTTCGTAGGTGAGGTACCCCGGGTCGAGGAGGAGCCGTTCGCCGTACGCGTGCATGAGGTAGCTGGCGGTGTCGGGCTGCTCGTGGGCGGCACCGGCGACCTGACCGAGCCCGTCACGATCCCGTCCCAACTCCATGGCAGCACCGTGTTCGCCGACCGCCACGACCTGGACCGCGTCTCGGCTCCAGTCGCTCCGGAACACTGCGGTGCCGGATTCGTCGTCGAGGCGCGTCGGCGATCCCGACGGTTCGGCCGGCGCGATCGCGTCGTCGAAGTTGGCGAGCGCGTCGGCCGAGAGGTCGACGCTTCCGTCCGTGTCGTAGGGGGTAGGGGAGTGGGCCCAGCGCCAGACGAACGCCGGCGCGTCAGCCGGATCGACGGGCGCGAGTCCGAAGTAGTAGGTGAAGTCGATGTTGCCGTCGTCGATAGGGGCCAACCCACCGTCGGGGAGCGTCATGTCGAGCATCCACCGCTGGGTGGCGCGATAGACCGGTTGGCGCCAGAGATCGGGAATCGTCCGCGGTCCGATGTTCCACGGGCGGTTGCCGCGCGCGTGATCCCAGGCCCGTGTGAACGGGAGGAGATTCTGGCCGGCGTACCGCTCGTAGTACGGACCCTCGCCGTAGCCGCCGCCCGGCGCCACGAAGGTCCAACGCTGCACGATGTCGACCTGGTCGAGGGCGAAGGCGAGCCACGCCGCCGGCGCACGCTCGTCGGTCGGGGGCGTGCCCTCCGGTGGTGGCGTGTCGAACAACGCGAGCGCGGCCACGCCGAGCGCAGCCGCCGACTTCGACCGGTGGTTGTTGGGCAGGACCAGCGCGGAATTGTTCGCGGTGCCGGGCACGGTGTAGTTGCGGTACAGCTCCGCGGCGAGGTCGGTGAGATTGGCGCGGATCGACGCGTCGCCGGCACCGAAGTCGTAGCCGGCACCGATCATGGTGTCGTAGGCCGTCGCGTACTGGAGCAACTCCTCGGACGTGTTGATGTCGCGGTCGGTCCCACCGAGTGGCGGTGGGACCGCGAGTCGGCTCCGGGTGTACATGGTGAGGAGGTGGTCGCGGACGGCGTCACCGGCGGCGGTCCGCGCCGCAGCCGAGGGGAACGGCACGATCGCACCGTTCACCATGGTCCGGTCGAGCGCATACTCGTACGCGAGGTCCTTGGTGGTCTTGGTCTTGATTCGTTCCGACCCGATGGTGTGGTCGTCGGGCGCGATGCCGTTCGATTCGTGGGCGTGGAAATCGACCCGGCCGAAGATCGTGCGGTACGGCTCCCGGTCGAGTCGGGCGCGGATGACGCCGAGGTCGGTGCCGGCGCCGAGGATGCGGGGGCGGGCGAGGTCGAGTGAAGGTTCGGGCGCGGCCGCCGCAGGGGTGGCCGCATGCCCGACGATCCCGACGCAGAACACCAGCGCGGTGGCGAGGCCCCCGGCCGTACCGCGGGCGAGTCTCACGTCACCGACCCTCGAAGTTGGCCGGCCGCTTCTCGCTGAACGCAGCCAACCCTTCGACGAGGTCGCCGGATGCGGCCGCGAGTGACTGGTACGCGCCTTCGAGTTCGAGCGACG
>JBDUBS010000635.1:0-3323 GCA_040003875.1 Acidimicrobiia bacterium
GTCGAGAACCGCCCGATCGGCAGGCTCGAGCGAGACCGGCCCTCCCGGGATCAGGTCGGGTCGACGCGTCAGCGTGCGGCGCAACGCCATCGCCCGCCGCCACCGGGTCACCCGCTCGTGGTCCCCCGACCGGAGCACGTCGGGCACCGCCCACCCTCGGAAGTCCGCCGGCCTGGTGTACTGCGGATATTCGAGCCGCGGCTCCGAGAACGACTCCTCGACGACCGACGCGTCGTTGCCCATCACCCCGGCCACCAATCGGGTGACGGCCTCGATCAGGACCAGCGCGGCTGCTTCGCCGCCCGCGAGCACGAAGTCGCCGACGGACAACTCGCCGTCGCACAAGTGATCGGCCACGCGTTGGTCGACCCCTTCGTACCGTCCGCAGACCAGCGAGAACCCCGGCAATGCGGCCAGCTCGCGTGCGATGCCCTGGTCGAAGCGCCGCCCACCGGCGGCCAGCAGGAAGAGCGGGCGCGGCGGGTCGACCGCCTCTACCGCGGCAAAGAGCGGTTCCGGCGTCATCACCATCCCGGGTCCGCCACCGAACGGCGAGTCGTCGACGGTCCGGTGCCGGTCGGCAGTGTGGTCGCGGGGATCGTGGAGTCTCAGGTCGATCGCATGTTCCTCGCGCGCGCGCCCGATCAGCGAAAGTCCGAGCGGACCCTCGAGGTACCCCGGGAAGATCGTGAACACATCGATACGCACGACTAGTCCCAGAGCCCGTCGGGCGGATCGACCACCACGAGCCCGGGCTCGTGGCGCACCACGAAGACCAACGGGACCAAGCGGTCGCCGTCGAGGACAAGCAGGTCGCTCGCGGGATTGGCCTCCACCGCGACGACCGTGCCGAGCGCGGCACCGTCGGGGGCCTGCACCACGGCGCCGATCAACTCGTGCACCCAGAACTCGTCTTCGTCGGTGGGCAACGCGTCGGCGGTCAGGAACTCGCCTTGGAGCGCCTCGGCGGCCGTGCGGTCGTCGACCCCGTCGAAACAGACGAGCCAACGGTGCTGGTGGGGACGGGCCCGGGCGACGACGAGTTCACGATCGCCCGCCCAGAGCGACGCACCGGGCGTGAGTCGCTCGACGCGTTCGGAACTGAGCGTGACCGCGATCTCGCCTCGCAGTCCGTGGGCCCGACCGATCCGACCGACTTCGAGGCGACCGGCCTCGGTCATGACGTGACTATTCGACGATGTCGACCGACGCGCGGATGCCTTCGGCGGCACCAGCGGCTCGGGTCACCTGACGGAGCGCCTGCACGACCCGCCCGCGCTTGCCGATCAGCCGACCCATGTCGCTCTTGTCTGCGTGGACGAGCAGCGTGACCTCGCCGCGGCGCTCGATCATGTCGACGTCGATCGCGTCCGGCTCTTCGGCGATCGCGCGGGTGACGTGCTCGACGACGGCCTTGGCGCGTCCACCGATGATGAGGTTGCCCTCGGCGCCGACTTCGTCCTCGTAGTCGTCGTGGTCGTCGCTCACGCGCCGTCCTCCGTCGCAGTGTCCTCGGTCGCAGCTTCTGCGACGTCCTCGGCCGGTTCGGCCTCCGCGGCGGCCTTTGCCTCGGCGGCCTCGGCAGCAGCTGCAGCAGCCGCGGCTTTGGCTTCGGCGGCAGCTTTGTCGGCCGCGGCCTTCGCTTCCGTCGCGGCCTTGGCGTCGGCGGTGGCCTTCGCCTTGGCCTCGACCTCGCGCTGCGCGGCCTGGCCCTTCGCGCGCCGGGCGGCGTCCTTGGTGGCCGTCGACGGAGCGCTGCGACCGGACTCGTACTGCTCCCAGATCCCCGCGTTCACGAGGAGGCGGTGCACCTGCTCACTCGGCTGCGCACCCTTGCCCAGCCAGTCGAGGACCTTGGCGTCGTCGATGGTGAACCCCGACGGTTCCTGGCGCGGCTGGTAGTGACCGATGATCTCGATGTAGCGGCCATCGCGCGGGCTGCGCTCGTCGGCGACGACGACGCGGTAGCTCGGTTGCTTCTTCTTGCCGACGCGCATGAGGCGAATTTTTACGGACACGTGCGGGGATTTCCTCTCCGAAGGGACGCCGCCGTCAGGCGGCGCGAGGGCGCCAGGCTAGTGGTTCGGGCTCCGGCCATGCCGCTCCGGCCCCGGCCCACCGCGACCGAGGACGCCGGGCCGGCTGCGCTCAGCCCTGGAGCTGGCCCAGATCCATCCCGGAGAGACCACGGAGCTTGGGTCGCTTCCCGCCGCCGGTGAGCGCCTTCATCATCTGCTGCACCTGCTTGAACTGCTTGAGGAGCGCGTTCACCTCGGACGTGGAGGTTCCGCTCCCCTGCGCGATCCGGATCCGACGCGAACCGTTGATCAGCGTGGGGTCACGCCGTTCGGCAGGGGTCATCGAGCAGATGATCGCCTCGACCCGGTCGATCTCGCCCTCGTCGAGCTCGGTGTCCTTCAGCTCCTTCGGCATGCCGGGGAGCATCTTCATCAGGTTCCCGATCGGGCCCATCTTGCGCACCTGGCGCATCTGCTCGAGGAAGTCCTCGAGCGTGAACTGTCCCTTGCTGAGTTGTTCCTGCGCCCGTTCCGCGACGTCGGCGTCGAACGTCGCCTCCGCCTTCTCGATGAGCGTGAGCACATCGCCCATACCGAGGATGCGGCTCGCCATCCGATCGGGGTGGAACGGTTCGAAGTCCTCGAGCTTCTCACCCGTACCGACGAAGAGGATCGGCTTGCCGACCACCTCCTTCACCGAGAGGGCCGCACCACCGCGCGCGTCACCGTCGATCTTGGTGAGGACCACACCGTCGAGGCCGACCGCATCGTCGAAGGCGGTCGCGACGTTCACCGCTTCCTGACCAGTCATGGCGTCGACCACGAGCAGCGTGTTCGTCGGGTTCACGGCATCGCGGACCTGGCGCAGTTCGAGCATGAGTTCGGTATCGATCTGCAACCGGCCGGCGGTGTCGACGATCACCACGTTGCGTCCGAGACGCGCGGCTTCCTCGAGCGACGTGCGCGCCACCTCGACCGCATCCTGTGGAGCGTCGTCGGCCGCCGCCCACACCGGAACGTCGACCCGGCGACCGAGCACGCGCAACTGCTCGACCGCGGCCGGACGTTGGAGGTCGGCGGCCACGAGGAGCACGCCGAGACCCTGGGCCTTGAGTTGCCGAGCGAGCTTGCCCGCGGCGGTCGTCTTGCCCGCACCCTGGAGCCCGCACATCATCACGACAGTCGGTGGTTTCGCGCTCATGGTGAGCTTGCCGGATTCGCCGCCGAGGGTGGTGATCAGCTCCTCGTGGACGATCTTGATGACTTGCTGGGCCGGGCTCAGGCTTTTCTGGACCTCGGAACCGT
>JBDUBS010000456.1:0-3317 GCA_040003875.1 Acidimicrobiia bacterium
TCCATGTCGGGATTGTTCGGGAGGATCATGCGCTCACTTGACCAACCGGGTGCAGACGCGAAGAAGCGGCCGGCAAAGCCGACCGCCCTTCACGATTCCGATGATGCTCCTGATCAGGCAACAACCCGACGGCGAGACTGACGCACGAACACCGCGCCCGCTGCCGCCGCGCCGACGCCGATCAATGCCAGACCGGTCACGTCGCCACCCGTGAAGGGAAGGGTCGCTGACTTGCTGGCCGTTGCCGGCGACACGGCGGTCGTGGCCGGGTCGCCCGGGTCGCCAGGGGTGCAGTTGTTGCCCGGGTACGCACACGCTGCGTGCGCGGCGGTGGGTGCAATCGCAAAGAGCGAGATGCCACTCACCGCAACGACACGGAGTGCCCGACTCGCGAACTTCCGTTGCTTGCTCACATTGACCTCCACGCAATACCGGCCGGGATCCGAACCGATGAACCGAAATACCCTGCCCCAAGTGCGAGGGTGGATGGACCACTTTACAGGGTGTCAACCCGGCATGCAAGCCTTGAAGGGGCCGAAAACGGACACCTGAATAGGTCATTCGTACGCTTTTCCCGGTGCGCAGGGCCGTTCCGATCGATTCACCAACGGAGCGATCGTGGTTCATCATCATCCCAACTCTTCGAAGCGGCCGTGTAGTGCACCGCCGGGTACCGGGCCGACGGCACGACCTCCAGGTGGGTGTACCCACGGGGCACGGTGAACCGAACCCGAAACTCGGCAGTTTGTCCGCGCACGAGTGCGATATCTCCCGAAATCACCCGGGTCGAGTCCTGGGGTCCGTTCGCCACGATGCTCTTGACCCCGTCGAGGTGGACGTCGCTCGCCACCGCGGGCATGTCGATCGACAGGATTCCCCGGTATTCGCCGGCCTGGAAACCCGATCCCGGGTAGGGACCCTCGATATAGCGATTAATGCCGGTTCCGGGCGCGAGATTCGCGAGTTTGACCGTCATGGTGACCTCGGATCCGTTGGCGACGCGATGGTGAGCGATATCGGCTCCCACCGCGAGGAACTGGTCGAGTTTGTTCCCGCCCCGGTTGGCGACCGACACCATCAATCCGTCACGCGGGAGGATCCCGGAGACGCCCGCGGCCTTCCATGCACGCTGCTCGCTCGGGTGCGACGACCAGAACAGGAGGTGACGGCCACGGGTCGCCGACCGCAAGTCGTCCACCATGCTGGCGATGTCCCACCCGACGAGATCGAGACGCTGGACGATCGCGCGTGCGATCACGCCATTGCGTTCGCGGCGGGCCTGGTTCAGGGGGACCTCGGCATCCAGGTTGTCCGGGATCGACGGGTAGTCCTGGTACTGCTGGAACAGGATCTCGTGGACGACATTGCCGGCGTCGATGCGTTGCCCGGCGACGTCGACGGGGCCGGAGACCTTCACCAGGGCGCGCAGGGCCAAGGCGTCGAGCGCGAGCACGCCGTCGACGGTCTCCCCCGTCTTCGCCTTCCACATCTGGGCCGCGAGCGACGCGGTCTTGTCGAACTGGGGGGACATCGCCAGGTACCGCCAGTCCTCGCTGGGCCCGAGCCATCCCCATCGCCGGCCGTAGTCACCGGGGACCGGCACGGCACCCGCCGGAAGCTCGAAGTCGGTCACGGACTGCATCTCCCCGAGCGAGAAGGACCCGTGGTCCGTCGTGAGCACCCCGACCGACAGCAACATCCCCGATCCGGATCGCATCTCGCCGTTGTTCGCCGCGAGCACGAGGTACTTCGACGGACCCTGGGCCATCTCGGCCATGCCGCTCGAGGCCGCGGCGACGTCGCCCATCGTCCGCTGCGCCTTGTGGAGTTCGGTCGCGAACTTCGCCCGTGCCGAAGCCAGCGGTCCGATGAGCGCGTTCCCGGGCCCGAGTCCGACCGTGCGCAGCCGGCTCGCCGCGGTGCGGCCGATCGCACCCAGCCGGTGGAGCAGTTCGACCCGATCGGGACCCGTGTGGGTCTTATCGGCCAACTCCTTGGTGGACCGCTCCATCGCGTCGACGCCGACGTGCACGACCGTCGACGCGCCGTTCGTGAGGGCCTGCACCGAACGCACCTGGCGACCCACGACCGGCAGGAACTCGAACGGTGTGAGCAACGGCGAATCGGCAGACGACGACGCCTGGTCGAACTCGGCGCGGGCATCGCGCATGGTGGGTAGCGCCTTGCCGCGAATCAGCCCCGCGGGATCGAGCCCGCGCTGAGCCGTCTTCAACCGGTCGAGCCCCGCCTGCGCGTGCGTCTTCGCCCGGACGAGCTGGTAACCCGCGATCGCGGTCCAGACCAAGGCCACGAGCACGACGACGAGCACGATCCAACGCCGGCGGCGCCGGGCGGGTCGGGTCGGGTGGGACGCCTCGTACCCAACCGGTTGTTCCACGGCGCGATCGTAGGAGCCCACCCTTGCGATGTCGGTGCACCTCCGGGCAACCTGGAGCGCGACCGGCCGATCGGTGGTGGACGTAAGGGCGATAGCACCGAAACCGTCACACCCCACCGCTAGCGTCGCCCGAGTGGAGGCCGACGAGTTCCCGCGGGTGACCGTGCGCCAGCTCGCCCGGGCCGAGCGCACCTGTCCCCGCCGCCTCGAACTCGACCACCGGGGCAACCGCGCCAACCGCGGCGCCAATCGGGGTTTCCGTGTCGCATCGCAGATCGAGGCGGACGCCCGGCTCGCGCACGCCCGGCTCGCGGTGCCCCGCGCCGAACACTTCCGCCCGACCGACGACCTGTTCCCCGAGGAACGGCGGGTGTTCGAGACCGCCGCGGCCTGGTACGTGGCGCTGTTCGGGGACCAGCCGATGGTCGTCGCCGACACCGAAACTCACGATTTCGAGACCATCGCGGTGCGGACCGGCGTCCGTCTCGTCGGCGGTGCCGGCCTCGCGCTCGAGTCGGGGGACGGACGACGCGAACTCCGGTTGCTCTCGATCGGCAACCGCGCGACCGAAGAACTGCTCGACTCTCCCTCGGCCCGCTTCGCGATGTTGCGGCGGCCGGCGTGGACCCGGCTCGGACCGCTCCGAATCGTGCGGGTCGATCTGCTCGGCGGTTGGTCCATCGGCGAGGAGACCGACGGGCTCGCCATCTGGGACGACCTGCGCGACTGGCTGGTCGAGCGGGTGGAGGTCATCGGCCGCGTCGCGGACCGGCGGGCACCACGCGCCGGATGGGAATGCGCGCGGTGTCCCTACATCGCCGGCTGCTCCGCCCTGCGGCCCGGCCCGCCGGGCCACGAGGACAGGGCATGAGCCGCGAACGGTTGTTGCCGGAGATCGTGGCGATCTCGCCGAGTGCGC
>JBDUBS010000663.1:0-11179 GCA_040003875.1 Acidimicrobiia bacterium
GCTGGCGGTGCACATCTTCCACGGCGCCTGGTCCATGTTCCAAAGCCTCGGGCTCAACAACCCGAAGTGGAACAAGGCCCGCCGTGGCTTCGCGATCGGCTTCGCGACGATCATCGGGCTCGTCAACATCAGCTTCCCGCTGATGGTCGTCACGGGAGTGGTCAAGTGAGCGCAGCGGCACGCAACGGCGCGTCCGACCCTCCGAGCAGCGAAGCGTGGCCCCGAAGCGCCGCCCGGCGGTCACGCCCGGCGATACGGCGGCCCGCACCGATGGTGCAGGAGCGGGAACGATGACCAACATCCATCTGGATGCCCACGTCCCCGACGGGCCGATCGCCGAGAAGTGGGACAACCACAAGTTCGACGTGAAGCTCGTCAACCCCGCGAACAAGCGCAAGTTCCACGTGCTCGTCGTGGGGTCCGGCCTCGCCGGCGCCAGCGCCGCGGCGACCCTCGGTGAGCTCGGCTACCGGGTCACGATGCTCACGTTCCACGACTCGCCGCGTCGCGCGCACTCGATCGCCGCACAGGGCGGCATCAACGCCGCAAAGAACTACCAGAACGACGGCGACAGCGTGCAGCGTCTCTTCTACGACACCGTCAAGGGTGGCGACTTCCGCTCCCGGGAGGCGAACGTCTACCGCCTCGCCCAGGTGTCGGTGAACATCATCGACCAGTGCGTCGCGCAGGGTGTGCCGTTCGCCCGCGAGTACGGCGGACTCCTCGACAACCGCTCCTTCGGTGGCGCGCAGGTCTCCCGCACCTTCTACGCGCGGGGCCAGACCGGTCAGCAGCTCCTGCTCGGTGCCTACCAGGCACTGGCGCGCCAGGTGCATCTCGGGAACGTCGAGCTGCACACCCGCACCGAGATGCTCGACCTCGTCGTCAAGGACGGGCGGGCCTGCGGTGTGGTCACCCGGCACCTGATCACCGGCGCAGTGAGGTCGTTCTCCGGGCACGCAGTGGTACTCGCGACCGGCGGCTACGGCAACGTGTTCTTCCTGTCCACCAACGCCAAGGCGAGCAACGTCACCGCGGCCTGGCGTGCGCACAAACGCGGCGCGCTCTTCGCGAACCCGTGCTTCACCCAGATCCACCCGACGTGCATTCCGGCGAGCGACGACTTCCAGTCGAAGCTCACGCTCATGAGCGAGTCGCTCCGCAACGACGGTCGCATCTGGGTGCCGGAGGCCGCCGATGACGGCCGTTCGCCCGACCAGATCCCCGAGTCCGAGCGCGACTACTACCTCGAACGGCGCTACCCGGCGTTCGGCAACCTCGTGCCCCGCGACGTCGCGTCCCGCGCGTCGAAGCGTGAGGTCGATGCCGGCCGTGGCGTCGGGCCGATCAAGAACGGCGTGTACCTCGACTTCGGTGAGGCCATCGGCCGCCTCGGCCGTCACACCATCGAGGAGCGCTACGACAACCTGTTCCAGATGTACGAGCGGATCACGGGCGAGGACCCCTACCAGGTCCCCATGCGCATCTATCCCGCCGTCCACTACACGATGGGCGGGCTCTGGGTGGACTACAACCTCATGAGCAACGTCCCGGGCCTGTACGTGCTCGGCGAGGCGAACTTCTCCGACCACGGTGCCAACCGCCTCGGGGCGAGCGCGCTGATGCAGGGCCTCGCCGACGGCTATTTCGTCCTCCCGGCCACCATCAACGACTACCTGGCACCCTTGCTCGGCAACGCCGAAGTCGGCACGGACGACCCGGCATTCAAGGCGGCCGAGGCGCACGTTGCCGACCAGACCAACCGCATGCTTTCGGTGAACGGCACGAAGTCGGTCGACCATTTCCACCGCGAGCTCGGCAAGATCATGTGGGACTACTGCGGCATGGCCCGGAGCGCCGAGAGCCTCGACCAAGCACTCGCCGAGATCCCGTCCCTGCGCGAGGAGTTCTGGACCGACGTGAAGATCCTCGGCGACGACGAGAGCTTCAACCAGAGCCTCGAGAAGGCCGGCCGCGTCGCCGACTTCCTGGAGTTCGGCGAGTTGCTCGTGCGCGACGCCCGGGAACGTGAAGAGAGCTGCGGCGGCCATTTCCGGGTCGAGCACCAGACCGAGGAGGGCGAGGCCTTGCGCGACGACGACAACTTCGCGTACACGGCCGCATGGGAGTGGACGGGATCGAACGAGCGGCCGGAGGTCCACAGGGAACCGCTCACGTTCGACAACGTCCACCTGGCGCAACGCAGCTACAAGTAGGGAGGCCGCGACCATGGATCTGACCCTGCGAGTATGGCGACAAACCGGGCCCGACGCGCCCGGCAAGTTCGAGACCTACGCGATGCCTGGTGTGAGCGAGGACATGTCGTTCCTCGAACTCTTCGACGTGCTCAACGAGAAGCTCCTCGCCGACGACGAAGAGCCCGTCGCGTTCGACCACGATTGCCGCGAAGGCATCTGCGGTTCGTGCGCCATGATGATCGACGGCCGGGCCCACGGTCCCGAGGCCGGTACCGCGACCTGCCAGCTCCACCTGCGCAAGCTGCAGAACGGCGCCGTCATCACCGTCGAGCCGTGGCGTGCCGCGGGGTTCCCGATCATCAAGGACCTCGCGGTCGACCGCAGCGCGTTCGACCGCATCGTGGAAGCCGGCGGCTACATCACCGCGCCGACGGGCGCGGCGCGCGACGCCAACGAGATCCTGATCCCCAAGGAAGCCGCCGACGCGGCGATGGACGCAGCCGCGTGCATCGGCTGTGGCGCGTGTGTGGCGGCGTGCCCGAACAGCGCCGCGCAACTCTTCACCGCGGCGAAGTACTCGCACCTCTCGCTCCTGCCCCAGGGCCAGCCCGAGCGCTACAAGCGGGTCGTGGCCATGGTCGAGGAGATGGAGCAGTTCTTCGGCTCGTGCACCAACCACGGTGAGTGCGAGAAGGCGTGCCCGAAGGAGATCTCGATCGACTTCATCGCGCTGCTCAACCGCGACTTCGTGAAGGCCCAGTTCAAGAACACCCGCCTCAGCGGGCAGCGCGCCTGAGTCACCGGGACACCCGCCCCCACCCGCGTGGGCCGGTTCAGAGCTCGACGAACGGAACCACTTTCCCGCCGCGCCAGTACGGCGTACCGGTGACGCGAGGCGCGCCGCCGAAGGGGTGCATGGCGCCGTCGAGATCCATCACGTACCCCTTGGCCGCGCCCCAGTCGGACACCACGATGCGGCGGGCGACGTCCTGGCCCGGCCAGTAGCCCGTCACCCGGGCCGGTTTTGCGCTGGCCCCGAAGTTGTGGACCCCACCCCACCGATCAAGGGTGTAGCCACTCGTCGGGTCGAGCGGGTGCAGCACCACGTCCACCGCCATGCCGTGTTCCACGTCGTCCTCCTCCACTTGCGGTGCCTGTAGGCACGGCTTGTTGTGATTGGCCGTCGAGTCGTCGACGGCGACGGTGGGCGCGCAGTTCCCGACCACCAAGACCGCAGGGTCGCACGACACCACTCGGCACGCGATCCGGCCGACGGTTGCGATCTGTTGGTTGCACTGTCCGTACCGGAACGCAGTGCAACCGGCCTTGCGATTGTTGCAGTCACCCTTGCCGCACCCGCAACCCCACGGCGCGTTGGAACAGCTGTCGTCACAGATCCGGCCGCTCCCGCACCGGCAGGTCGCGTTGCAGTCGATGTAGTAGCGGGCGCCGTTGCAGTACTGGGATCCGTCGGCCTTCCACCAGCCGGCCTCGATCGTGCCGGGCGGGCAGGAGTTGGTACCGATCATCGTGCAGCAGAACTCGGTGTAACCGTCGCAACACAACGCGCCGCATTCGCACGCAGAGCCGCCGCAGTTGCAGATGGCCCCGTACGCGGTGCCGGGGTGCAGGACGAAGTCGGTCGGTGCGACCGCGAGCGCAGTGCTCACGATCGCGGTGCGCTTGAGGAAGCTGCGTCGGTTGGGGTGACGGCCGACGAATCGCGCCGCGCGGTCGGCCAGGCGCGCGGTCACCGGCGATCCCGCTTCGCCGGTACGGGTGCCAGCATCGGCGGCAGGACCGTCAATGCGGTGATGGCGGCGTAGACCCCGACGCCCACGAGGAGCACGAACGGCAACCCGCCGAGTGGCTGGCCGTGCAGGGTCGCGCCGAGGCCGCCGCCGTCGAGCCGGGCGACCGCGATCGCGCTCACGGCGGCACCCACGTCGACCACCACGTGCAGGACGCTCGGCGGCGAGTCCGCGCGGCCGAAGCAACCGCAGGATCCGACCGGGAGGTGGCGGATCAGGGCGACGGCGACGAAGCCGGCGAACGCGAGGTACGAGGCGGCGACTACGAGCGCGAGCACCCGGTCACCGGTGATGGCGGCGCCGACCGCGATCAGGGCCTCGACCGCGCCACCCAGGCGCACCGCGGTCGGACCGGCCGGAATCCCCGCGGATCGGAGCGCGCCCACGGTCATGACCGGGTCGATCGCCTTGGCGACGCCGGCCACGGCGAGCAGCACCGCAGCGATGAGGAACGGACCGGACCATGCGCCCATGTTCGGAACCTACCCGCCCGACACCGGGGTGAGGGCCACGGTCGCGAGCACCGCGTTCACCATCGGCACCAGGCGCGCGCGCCGGGCATGGGAGCCGAGCACGACATACAGACAGAACGCGCGGCCACCGTCGTGGAAGAACGCCTGATACCCGCTCTGGCCCGCGATTCCCCGTCGGAGGGTGGAGAAGTCGAAGTCGCGCGGCGAGAGCGACCGGGGCAGGCCTTCCGCCCGGAACAACGCCGTCGAGCTCGCGGCGGGTTCGTGTTCGAACAGGACGACGAAGACGTCGCCGTCGCCCATCAGCTCCACCGCACCACTGCCGAAGTCGCCACCTCCGGACGGAAGACCGAAGTTCGCGAGGTGCATCACCGGACGCGACCGCGCGGTGACGACGTGCGTCCCGGTCGCACTGACCAGTTTCTCGCCGCCACCCTCGCGCCGGACCGCGATCCGCCCGTCCCAACCGGCGGGGAGTGCCACCTGGATGCCGTGCGCCCGCAAACCGCTCATCGGAACCTGCTCATCGAATGCCACTCATCGGGCCAGGACCACCAGGACGGCGACGCCCGCAGCGACGGCCTCGGCACCCACGGTCACGAACCGGAACCTACCGTCCCAATCGCCCATCGATCGCACCCGCGATCCGATCCCCGCGGGCGTGCGCAGCGTCGCACTGGTCAGGACCGGCAACGCGCGGGCCAGGCCGAACGCGCCACCGACGACTGCGCCGGCCACTGACCCAGCGGCCACGAGGGCACCTACCCAGGTCAGATAGACCGCGGCCGTGGTCACGATGGTGATCACCCCGACACCGAGTTGCGCGCCGAACGCCATGCCGTAGACCCAACCCCGGTAGTCGGCCAACCAGTCTTCGTTCACCTGGCGATGCCACGACGGGAGCCGACGGCCGGTGGCGTCGATCCCTACCGCGACCAGTGCCGCCCCGGCGAGCACCCCGGCTCGCACCACCCGCGCGTCGGTGCCGAACCCGAGCAGGCCGAGCGCGCCGAGGATCGCGCCGAACGCCGCCGCCGCGGCCACCGACCCGACGGTGTACGCCGTGACGGTGACCAGGAATCGCTGACCGCGTGCCCGCTCCCCGAGCGGGTGGATGCTCGCAAGCATCGACTCACCTCAGGGCGACCATGTCGAGCGCAGGCCGGCGATCACCGCGATTCCGACCGTGACCGCGACCAGCGCGTCGGCGCCGACACTCACGACGGGGAGGGATCGGCGTCCGTCGCGGTGGACGGGCCCGGGCCGCCCGTTGCCGGGTACAGGCGCGGATCGCCGGGTTCGATCCCGGCGGCACGCAAGGCGTCGTCGGCGCGCATCTCCCGCTGCTGGTCAGCGAGGTGACGCCGGGCGGCGCGGGTCTTGCGCGCGGCCGAGCGGCGCCGGCTCGCGGCGAGCGCACCGTCGTCGACCGACTCGGTGACCATCTCGCACACGCGGTCCCAGTTCGTGGCCGTACCCTCTCCGACGACCGCACCGCTCGGTCCGTCGACGAACACGAAATACGGCGACCCCGCGACCTCGTACGCCTCCCACGCTTCGGTCGACATCACGACCTCGGCGTCGGGTGGGATGAGGTGGCGAAGCGCGCTGACGCTCTCGTCCTCCGGACTCATGGTGACGACGACCAGCCGCGCGTCACCCGGCACCTGCAATCGCGGCCGCGCGAACGTCTCCCAGAACTCCCGGCACGTGAGACACCCGCTCGATAGGAATGCGAGCAACGTCGGCTGCATGCTCCCGAGGATTCCGACCGCGACCGCGTCGCCGTCGGGCGCGAGGCCGGCGATGTCGGCGGCTTCCGGGCTCGGCCCGTCCGTCGGCCGGCTCGGCGCGACACCGGCGCGGCGGGCGCCTGCTCGGGTCGCGGTGGAGGAGTCGGCGTCGGTGGCATTTTCGTCGTGGCTCAGACCGGCGTCGTGCAGGATTCGGAGGATGTCGGCGTGGCTCCGGAGCAGCCCGGCCACGAGAACGACGAGGAGCGCCACCACCACCGCGAGCGCCACCACCAAGGCCGTCATGCCCGCAGAGGGTACGCGCTCCGCCTCCCGCCCCTACCCTCGAACTTGCGTCGGAGACCCGCGATAGTCGCGGGTTTGCGACGCAAGTTGGTTAGGTGAGGGGGTCGAGGGCGAGGCGGAGGTCGGTGAGCAGGTTGTCGACGGACTCGAGCCCGACCGACAGCCGGATGAGCCCGGCGTCGACCTCGAGCGGTGAGCCCACGGCCGAGGCGTGGGTCATGCGGCCAGGGTGCTCGATGAGGGATTCGACCGCGCCGAGCGACTCGGCCAGCGTGAACACCTCGGTCCCGGCGGCGATCTCGAGCGCGGCCGCTTCTCCGCCCGCGGCGACGAAGCTCACCATGCCGCCGAACGCGCGCATCTGCCGCGCGGCGACCGCATGCCCGGGATGCGACGCGAGCCCCGGATACAGCACCCGGTCGACGGCCGGATGCTCGGACAGCATGGCGGCAATCGCGTCCGCACTCTCACAATGACGATCCATCCGTACCGCCAGCGTCTTGATCCCGCGCAGCACGAGGTAGCAGTCGAACGGACCGGGCACCGCGCCCATCGCGTTCTGGAGGAACGCGATCCGGTCGCCCAACTTGCGGTCAGCTACGGCTACGAACCCGCCGATGGTGTCGGAGTGACCTCCGAGGTACTTGGTGGTGGAGTGGACGACGATGTCGGCACCGAGCGCGAGCGGGAGTTGGAGGTACGGCGTGGCGAAGGTGTTGTCGACCACGACCATCACGTCGTGGGCGTGCGCGACCGCGCTCACCGCGGCGATGTCGACCACACCGAGCGCCGGGTTGGTCGGCGTCTCGATCCACACGACGCGCGTCGTCGGCGTGAAGTGCGCAGCGAGATGTTCGGGGTCGGTGAGGTCGGCGGCAGACCAGGTCACCCCCGCGTCGCCGTAGACCTGGGCGACGAGGCGGAACGTGCCGCCGTACGCGTCGAGCGGCAACACGATGTGGTCGCCCGGCCGGGTCAGGGTGCGGAGGACCGCGTCCTCCGCGGCCATACCGCTGGCGAACGCGAGCCCGCGTGCGGCACCTTCGAGATTCGCGAGGCAGGTCTCGAGCGCGGCACGGGTGGGGTTGCCGGTACGCCCGTATTCGAAGCCGGCGTGCTTGCCGACCGCGTCCTGGGCGAAGGTCGTGGCCAGGCTGATCGGGGTGACGACGGCCCCGGTGTTCGGGTCGGCCGGTTGCCCCGCGTGGATGGCGCGAGTCTCGAATCCGTCGTCCCGACGGCTCGTACGCTCGGGCTCCTGATCGTCATGGCCGTCATGGGGCTCGCTGCCTCGCGGCTCTCCCCACACGCTCCGCTCGGTCATGCCGGTGCACCCTTCTTGGCGAGGAACCCGAGCACGTCGGAGCGGCTGAGCAGGCCGACGGGGTGGCCGCCGTCCAGCACCAACAACGTCGCGGAAGATTCGAGCGCCGCCACCACCTGCGCCACCGGTTCGCCGACGCCGATGATCGGCATCGCCGGACTCATCAGTTCCCGGACCGGCCGGTCGAGGGCGCTCGGATCGCGGAACGCCAGGTCCATGAGCGACAACTCGTCGAGCATGCCGCTCACTTCCTTCGCCGCGAGCGGGGCCGCCTTGCTCACCGACACCACCACCTGCGAGACGTCGAGATCGTGCATGAGCTTCCACGCGTTCTGCGCGGGTTCGTCGGGCGTGACGAGAACGAGGTCCGGCATGGATCCGGCCTTCGCCGCGAGCACGTCGCCGGCGCAGTCGCCCCCGCAGCGGATGAACCCGAAGTCCATCATCCAATCGTCGTTGTAGATCTTCGACAGGTACCCGCGACCGGAGTCGGGCAGGAGCACCACGACCAGCGCGTCGGAACCGAGTTCGGCGCCGACGGTGAGCGCCGCGTGCACCGCGGTCCCGCACGAACCGCCGATCAGCAGACCCTCCTCACGAGTGACCCGGCGCGCGGTGGCGAACGAGTCGGCGTCGCTCACCATGATCGTGCGGTCGACGAGCGACGGGTCGTAGGTGGTCGGCCAGAAGTCTTCGCCGACGCCTTCGACGAGGTACGGGCGGCCACTCCCGCCCGAGTACACCGAGCCCTCGGGGTCCGCGCCGATGATCTGCACCTCGGGGTTCATGCGCTTGAGGTAACGCGCGATCCCGGTGATCGTGCCGCCGGTTCCGATCCCGGCGACGAAGTGCGTGATCCGCCCGGCGGTCTGGGTCCAGATCTCCGGTCCCGTCGACCGCTCGTGCTCGGCCGGGTTGTGCGGGTTCGAATACTGGTCCGGCCGGAACGCGTTGGGCGTCTCGCGCGTCAGCCGATCGGCGACGGAGTAGTACGAGTCGGGATGCTCGGGCGGCACCGCGGTGGGACACACCACCACCTCGGCACCGTACGCGCGGAGGAGCGCGACCTTCTCTGCGCTCATCTTGTCGGACATCACGAAGATGCACTGGTAGCCGCGTTGCGCGGCGACGATCGCGAGCCCGACGCCGGTGTTCCCCGAGGTCGGCTCGACGATCGTGCCACCCGACTGCAACAGGCCATGACGCTCCGCAGCATCGATCATCGCGACCGCGGGTCGATCCTTCACGCTGCCGCCCGGGTTGAACATCTCGAGTTTGGCGACGAGGTCGCACTCGAGGTCCCGGCCGAGGCGGCCGAGCCTGGCCATCGGCGTGTTCCCCACCAGATCGAGCAGCGAATCAGCGATATCCAGTCTTGGTACATCCGGCTCTGGCGCTTCGCTCATGATCGAGACCGTATCGTCCGGGAACCGATCCCCCATCGAGATCGTCTGAGTCACCATGCGAACGATCCGAACGTGGTGTGCATTCCTGATCGTGGTCGCGTCCGCGAGCGCGTGCGGGGGTGGATCGACCGAGAACCACGGTCGTGGCGTCCAGGGCGGGCCGACGATCCCCACCGGAGCGACCGACGTGGTGGTGCGGGTCGACACCCGCGGTGGGTTCACGAGCGTCGAATACCAGCTCGGCATCGTCCCCCAACTCACCGTCTACGGCGACGGACGGGTGGTGGTCGAGGGCCCGACCGCGGCGATCTACCCCGGCCCCGCGCTCCCGAACCTGCGAACCGGAACTCTCCCGCGCCGCACGGTGACGGACCTGGTCGAGCAAGCACGCGCCGCCGGGCTCTTCCAGCCGCGCGATCTGGGTCGGCCCGGGGTCACCGACCTCCCCACGACGACCGTGACGTTCTTTCCCGGCCCGTGTCCCGCCGAGGGCAAATGCGGTCCCCCGACCCAGCGCGCCTACGCCCTCGACTTCAACGACGACGGAGCATCCGCACGCCTGTCGTCGGCGCAACGCGACGCGCGCGCCGCGCTGCGCCGGTTCGTTCGAGACACAAGCGAGGCCGCCAATCGTGTGGCCAAGGAACCGTTCCATGCGAGCGACGTAGCGGTATACGTGAGCCGAGCAACGAACGAGAGCGACGACGTCGTGCAACCGGGTCGAGCTCGAGTCACCTGGCCACTCGACGATCTGGCTGCGTTCGCGGTCACCGAGACGGCGGCGGGTCAGTTCCCCTGCCACATCGTGAACGGCGCCAACGCGACGGCGGTCCTCGCTGCGGCCGACCGCGCGACGAGCATCACCCGATGGAGTTCCGCCGGCACCGACTACTCCATCGTGTGGCGTCCGCTGCTGCCGGACGAGCACGAGTGCCCGCCGCTCGCATCCTGAGCCTCAACACCGAGTCGCGCCGCCGTCGTACAGTGCGCGGATGGCCGTCGGAGCACTCCGCACCATCGTGATCGACTGTCTCGACCCCCAACCGCTCGCCACGTTCTGGAGCGCGCTGCTCGGGGTCGAGGTGCATCATCGGGACGACGAATGGATCTCGCTGCGCGCGGGCGCGCCGGGCCACCCGCGGGTCGCGTTCCAGCGCGTGCCGGAATCGAAGGCGACCAAGAACCGCGTCCATCTCGACGTGTGGGTCGACGACATCCCGACCGCGACCGTCGCGGCCGAGGCGCTCGGCGCCACTCGCTCGGGGCCACTCGTCACCGAATCCGGCGAACCGTTCCAGATCCTGCTCGATCCCGCCGGCAACGAGTTCTGCCTCGTCCACCTGCCCGGGTCGGTCGGTCCGTGATGCAGGAGCACAACTTCTCCGTCGACCTCGACGCGCCCGTGTCCGAGGTGTGGGAACTCTTCTGGTACCGCGCGCCGGATCGGCCGCAGGGCAAGATCGGCCAGATCCACATCCTGCATCCCGGGGACGACATCGGTGAAGGACTCGTCCGGCACTGCACGTTCCCGGTGCCCAAGATCCTGGGCTCCGGCGGCATCGGGAAATCGTGGGAGTGGCTCACCGAGGTGAAGCTCCACGAATCGTGGCGCTACGACGCGATCGGCAAACCACTGTGGTCGAAGGCTCAGGGATCCACAAGGCTCGAGGACCTCGGCGACGGTCGTACGCGTGTGCATTTCACCGAGACCTACGAATGCTTCAACCCGTGGATGCGCCGCGTCGGCCTCGAACGGTGGGTGCATGCCCGCATCTCCCGCGACAACGACACCATCCTCGCCGCCCTCGAAGGCGGACTGAAGTGGCACCGCAAACGCCGCGCCGCGTCCTGACCCCTCCCCACCCAACTTGCGTCGCAAGCCCGCGATAGTCGCGGGTTTGCGACGCAAGTTGGGTTAGGGGTCGCGG
>JBDUBS010000540.1:0-3314 GCA_040003875.1 Acidimicrobiia bacterium
GACGTCGCCGGTCCGCCACGTGAGGAGCATCGAGACCGCGATGCCGATGGCGCCGAGCGCGCCGAGGACCATGCCCGGACCGAGTGTCGGCGCCCAGGATGCGCGATCGACTCTGCGGTCGCGCCGGGTGGGTTCGGTGGGGGGTTGGGTGGTGCGGGTCACTGCCATGGGTCTACCTCCGTGAAACGGACATTCTGGACAGTGGTTACCCGGACGGCGCCAGGCGCAAACCAGTGTCGCCCGGGACGCCGGACGGCGGCCCGACTTCAGTGCACGATTCCGGCCAGTACCGACAGAACTGGGCGAAAGTCAGCGGTTGCGACCGTGCAGCCAGGACGCCCGTAGCCTCCTCCGCCGTGATCCTGATCGACGCCCAGGGCCTCCGGGCGACGAGACCGGATCGCCCACTCTTCACCGACCTGTCCCTCACCCTCACCGACGGCGACCGCATGGGCCTCGTCGGCCTCAATGGTTGCGGCAAGAGCACGCTGCTCGACATGTTGAGCGGGGCGCGCGAGCCCGAGGCCGGGATCGTCCGACGCGGTCGCGGTGCCCGCATCGGCGCGTTGCCACAGCTCCCCGTCCTCCCCGGCGGCACCGTGCGCTGCGTGGTGTGCGACGGACTCGACGACCAGGAGTGGCAGGGGCTCGCCATGCTGGATCGCCTCGGCATGGCCGGGGTCCTCGACGCGGCGACCGACGAGTTGTCCGGCGGCCAGCAGAAGCGGGTCGCGCTCGCCGCCCTCCTCGCCCGGGAGTGGGACGCGCTCATCCTCGACGAACCGACCAACCACCTCGACCTCGACGCGATCGCCTACCTCGAGGAGTGGTTGGCCGCCTTCGCCGGTGGGTTGCTCCTCGTGACCCACGATCGCCACGTCCTCGATCGGGTCACGAACAAGGTGCTGGAACTCGATCGGGGCCGGGGGTACATCCACGTTCCCCAGACCCGGGCCGCCGGGTCCGGCTATGCGGCGTACCTGGCGGCGCGAGGCGAACGCGAAGCCCAGGCCGCGGCATCGGAGCAGACGCGCAAGAACCTGGCCCGCCACGAGTTGGCGTGGCTACGGCGTGGCGCGCCGGCCCGTTCCACCAAGCCGAAGGCGCGGGTCGACGCGGCCAAGGCCCTCATCGCGCGCGGGCCTGAAGCCGCGGCGCGCGACGGCGAGATCGGTCTTGCGTTGGGCAGCGCGCGGTTGGGATCGCGCGGCGTCGAACTCCACCGCGTCGACTTCTCCTGGGGCGGTGAGCGACTCGTGCTCGCGAACGTCGAGCACGCGTTCGAACCCGGCGATCGCGTGGGCATCGTCGGCGCGAACGGTGTCGGCAAGAGCACCCTGCTCGACTTGATCGCGGGCCGGTTGCGACCCACCCGCGGTTCGGTCGAGGTCGGGGCCACGGTGAGGATCGGCTACTACGACCAACTCGGACGCAACCTCGATCTCGCCCAGCGGGTCCGCGACGCGGTCGCGGGTGAGAAGGGCGCTCCGTCGATTGCCGACGTCAAGCTGATGCGCCAGTTCTGGTTCGACGGCGACACGCAGCTCGCACCGATCGGCACCCTCTCGGGCGGTGAGCGACGGCGCCTCCAGCTGCTGCTCACCCTGATCGAGCAGCCCAACGTGCTCCTGCTCGACGAACCGACCAACGACCTCGATCTCGACACCCTGCGCGCGCTCGAGGAGTTCCTCGACGACTGGCCCGGCATCGTGGTGGTCGTCAGTCACGACCGGGTCTTCCTCGACCGCACCGTCAGCGAGGTCGTCGCCATCGACGGGCACGGGCGGGTGGCGGAGATCCCCGGCGGTGTCGCCGGCTGGCTCGCGCTCCGAGCGGTGCAGGCACTACCGACTCCGACCACCGCCCCGAGCGCGCGACGCCCCGCGACCGCGTCGACCCGGCCCGCGTCGAAGAAGAGCCCGAGCACCTTGCGCCGCCAACTCGAAGTCGCCGACCGTGAGCTCGCCACCGCGATCGCCGCGCGTGACCAACTCCAGGCGCAGCTGAGTGAGCACGGCAACGATCACGACGCCCTGGTGCGGCTCAGCTCCGAACTCGTCGCGTGCCAGAGCCAGGTCGACACCACCGAGGAGCGGTGGCTCGCGCTCGCCGACCAGGCCGAGTCGCTCGGCATGGACATCTGATACCCCGGCCCACCGTTTCGACGCGTGGTTTGCAGGCCAGGGCCTGCGGAACCGGCGCCGCAAGCAGAGATCGGGGCGCGCCGCGCCGTTGGAACCATGTCGCCAGGGGTACCTTCTGGTCCCGCGACGTGAACGTCGCGCCGCCTCCGGTTCACCGTCGATGCCGAGGTGACCTCGCTAACACGATCGACCGGAAAGGGAAGGATTGGTGGTCCGTCGTTGTCCGCCGAAGTTCGAACGGTCAGCGACTTCCTCACGTTCGTTTGCACTCAGACGGTTGCCTGCGCCAATCTGACGGCATGGTGATCGACTTGGCCCTCTTGTGGGTCGTCGGGATTGTGTTCGCAGTCCCGGTCGTCTTGTGGTTCGGACGTGACCTCACCCGGATACCCACCTATATCTGGGCTGTGACCGGCCTCCGACGCGAACACTGGCAATGGGGCGTCCTCTTGGGATGGGTCGCCGGTGGCTTCCCGGCGATGGTCATCGTGCTCGTCTGGTCCAAGAGCGTCGAACGATCGACTCTCTACCGCGAACTTGCCGAGATGCAACGCGACCGGCGCCGCTGACCTCCCGGACGCCGAGCCACTCCTAGCCGGCCACATCTAGGTTTCTTGAGGCTTGGGTTTGTCAACCCGCGCTTCACCCACCTGAACGATACGAACTACATACTTGTCATTCAAGCGTTACCATCGGGGCATGAGCACGTCAGGCATCGTGCGACTCGCACACGATGCGAATCGCAGCGACGTCGACCGTCTCGTTGGCACCGAGCTCGCCGGAGTGCGCGACTGTGTCGTCGCCGGCGTCGCCCTCCGACAGCTCGGTCACCTGCTCGACTATTCGGACGCGGAAGGACTTGAGATCCGAGACCCGGTCGGATACTGCCTGCACTACGAGTCGTTCTTGCGGCTCGTTCCTGATGAAACGCGCGATGGACGCAAGACGCATCGACCTTGGTGCATCGAAGTCCTGCGTCCGTCCGTCGCGGCAACTGCACTCGTCATCCAAAAATGGGGACCAAAGCCCGAGGGTCGGCGAATCGTGTTCAAACGAGGGCGCGTCCCGGGATCCGAACGTCGCGATCGCCAGCGCGGTTTCTCTCAGGAGTTCGCCGAATAGTCCGAGACGCGTTCGCTGAGGTTCTGAGCCCGACACCGAGCCGGCGAG
>JBDUBS010000565.1:0-3303 GCA_040003875.1 Acidimicrobiia bacterium
TCGCCGCCCGATAGCGATTCATCCCGGCCGTCTCGACCACCTGCCCGACGTCGGCGACGAGCACGCCGTCCGCACCGGCGCGCTCGATCAGGGCGCGGGCGGCCTCGGCGCCCCGGACGAACGCAGCTTTGGCGAGCACCTCGGACCACCACGCTTCGCCCGCCACGACCGTCACACTGGCCAGCCCCGACACGGCCGGCGCGCCGGTGGCCGGGTCCAGGAGGTGATGTACCTCTCGCGCGCCGCGGCGCCAGCGCCGCCGGAGCCGGGTGCTCGTGGCCATGGCCCCCGACGCACAACGGAGCCGACCCCAACGCGCGGCGAGATCCGGATCGTCGAACACCACTTCCCACGCACCGTCGTACGGTCCGTCACCCCGGACACACAGGTCACCGCCGAGGTCCACACACGCGGCCGCTACGCCGGCTGCGAGGAGATCGTCGGCGACGAGATCGGCGGCGTAACCCTTGCCGATGCCGCCGAGGTCCAACCGCACTCCCGCCGGCAGCGTGACCGCACGGACGGTGGAGTCCAAGTGGATGTTGCCGCATCCTCGGAACGGTTGGCCGGCGATGTGGTCGAGAGCGGCACCGAGCGGCGCCACGTCGGGAAAGTCCCGGTCGTAACCCCACGCGCGAATCGCGTCCAACCCGGTCGGGTCGAAGGTGCCGTCGGTCCGTCGCCACGCGTCGACCGCACGGGCGATCAGCGCGAAGGTCACCGCCGAGACCACGACCGGCCGTCCACCACCGGCAGCGTTCAGGAGGCTCAGCTCGCTTTCGGGGAGGAAGCGCGACCACTTCGCCTCGAGTGCGTGCAAAGTGTCCTCCGCCCGATCCATCGCCTCCGGCGCGCCGCCGAGCGCCAGGAGACGCGCGGTCGTCCCCATCACTCGGAATGTGCGGTCGGACCACGGCGAAATCGAGGAATCCACACGCGTGCTTCGGCAACCGCGGCGCGACACCTGAGGCGTGGAGCGACGGGCAGTGACCCGAACCCACGCCGAGGGGCGGTCAGACTGGATCGATGCTGGCAGGCTGGCGCACCACGATCGCGATCGGACTGGTGGCCGTCGTCCTCATCGCACTCGGGGTGTGGCGACACGCACAGCTCGTCGACGACCGCGACGCGGCCCGGGTCCGACGCGTCGAGGCGATCCACGAACTCCACCGGTTACGGCAGAATCTCGTCGCCGCATCGCTCGCAACCGGTACGGTCGAACGCCAGACGATCGACTCCCGGCACGCTTCGGAGGAACTCGTCACCCTGGCCGAGGAAGTCTCCGGTCAGATACACGGCGTCGAGCGGGAACGCGACGACGCAGTGCTCAGCGCGTTCGTCGCCGGCGGTCAGATCGGGCGGCTGCGCGAATGCCTCGACGGCATCAACCGGGCGCTCAACCAGATCAGCGTCGGCGATCCCAACGGCCCGAACACCCTGAACAGCGTGGGCGATGCCTGCCGGGCGGTGGGCGCATGACGGGTCGGACCCAGGTCATCGCAGCCGTCATCGCGATCGTCGCGCTCGCCACGACCGCATGGCACGTCAATGCCGCGGCCGACGACCGGAGCCAGGCCGTCCATGCCCTGATTGCGATGAGGACGCGCGTCGACGACCTCGGACTGCGGTTGGCGACTGCCAACGTTCGACTCCGCCGCGACCGTGGGTCGGCACAGGACGCCAGGGCCTCGAAGATCCTCGACCAACTCGCGCTCGACCAGCGCCACGCCGAACTCGCGATGATCGAGGCAGATCGCGACCGCTCCACCCAACTGCGAGACGCCAGGAGCGCCGAGGTCGTGGTCGTCCAACAGTGTCTCGACGGGGCCGGCCGGGCGCTGGATGCGCTGGAGCGCCACGACACCCCCGCGACGACGGCCGCACTCCAGAGCGTCGACGCCGCCTGCCGCGCCGCGCAGGGTGGCGATTTCGGCCCCCGCCCCGAGTACGGGTTCGACTTCCCTGACCCGTTCGTGCTCACGGTCGGCTCCGATCAGTACGCGTTCGCGACCAACGCCAGCGGTGGCACCATCCAGGTGCTCGCTCGCCAGACCGACGGTTCGTGGACGACCCGAGGCGATGCACTCGGGCGGTTCCCCGACTGGGCCGGATGGGGCCGAACGTGGGCGCCCGCCGTGCTGGCGCGCCCGGGCGGATACGTCATGTACTACACGGTGCGCGAGACGTCGTCGGGCCGTCAGTGCATCTCCCGCGCCGTCTCCACCCTGCCAACCGGTCCGTACGTGGACACCTCGACTGCGCCGCTCGAGTGCGGCGAACGTGACGCGATCGACCCCGAGCCGATCCTCCAGGCCGACGGTTCGCCGATGTTGCTCTGGGTTCACGAGCACCCGAACACGATCATGGCGCGCCAACTCGCGCCCGACGGGCTGAGCTTCGTCGGCGACAGTCACCAACTGCTCTCGCCGACGGCCGCATGGGAAGCCAACAACGTGGAGGCCCCGTCGATGCTCGTGACTCCGGGCGGTGCTTGGTTGTTCTTCTCCGCCAACGATTGGAACAGCCGCAGGTACGCGATCGGCGTCGTGCACTGCGCAGGACCGATGGGACCGTGTGACCATGCCGGCTCCGGCCCGCTCTTGAGCTCGCACGACACGATCGTCGGACCAGGCGGTGGTTCGGTCTACCAAGTGACCCCGGGCGACTATCGCCTCGCGTATCACGCGTACCGCGAACCGAACGTGGGCTACCCGGCGAGCCGGCTCCTCTTCACGACGCGTATCGACATGGCGACCGGCCGCCCGGTCCTCACGGGTTAGCCGGTCCCGATGCGACGCCGATTCAGCCGGTCAACGCGTCGAGCAATCTCTCGCGCCAGCGCGAGCGGCGACCGGTGCGCTCCTCGACTCGGTCTGCGCCCAATGGCAGGCGGAGTCCCGCGTTGATACCCAACCACCGCAGCGGCTCCCGTTCCCACTGGGGCGACCGGTGGTTGACCCAGGGGAGTGACGTGAGTTCGGACTCGGTCGCGAGCACCAGGTCGGCCAACGTCCGACCGGCGAGGTTGGTGGTACTCACGCCGTCACCCACGTAGCCACCGGCCCATCCGAAGCCACTCGCCCGGTCGTAGCCCACCGACGAGTACCAGTCCCGCGGGACGCCGAGCGGGCCACCCCACTCGTGAGTGACGCGGGTGCCGGCCACCGACGGGAACAGCTCGACGAGTATGCGCCGCAGTTCGGCGAAGACTGCCGGGTCGCGGTCGAAGTCGTCGCGGATGCGACTCCGGAAGTGGTACGGCGCACCGCGACCGCCGAACGCCAGCCGACCGTCGGCCGTGCG
>JBDUBS010000131.1:0-3302 GCA_040003875.1 Acidimicrobiia bacterium
TCGTCGCCTGGCCGCACACGTGGGTGAAGGACAGACCCGTGCCCGAGCCGGTGGAGGCCCACGCGGAGAACGCGCCGGCACCGATCTTGTACCGGAACTCGTAGCCCGCGATCGGCACGCCACCGTCGTCACTCGGGTACTGCCATGTGACGAGAACTCCGCCAAGCGTGTTGGTGCTCGTGGCCGCGGTGAGGTTCTGGGGCGGCTGCAGGTTGGTGCCCAGTGCGGTCGCCTCGTTCGACAGCGCGCCATAGCCGAGCGCGTTCTGCGCCGAGACCCGGTATGTACAGGAGACGGCAGCACCGCACGCCCCGTCAGTGGCCGAGTTCGATGTCGGGGTGGCGATCGTGGTCCACGTGAAGGGGCCGGTTCCCGAACGCTTCTCGACCTTGTACCCACTGACTGCAAGTCCGCCATTGTCCGTCGGTGACGTCCATGAAAGGTCGACGCTCGCCACGGCCGAGCCCGGTGTTGCGCTCAGCACCGGTGCCGACGGCGTGTTCGCGCCTTCGGCGGTCGCGGTGTTCGAGTACGAGCCGGTACCAGCGGACGTCACTGCTGCCACTTGGTAGGTGCAGCTGTTGCTGGCCCCACACGCAGTGTCGGTGTACGTGGTCGAGTTGCTACCGGTCGAGATCGGCGCCGAGAACGAGCCGCCGTTGATCGACCGCTGGAACACGTAGTCGGTCACCAGGAAGGTGCCGCTGTTCGCAGGGGCTGTCCACGCGAGGTTCACAGCACCGAAGGTCGTGTTGTTCGTCGTCGCCGTCAGCGCGGTCGGCGCGTCCGGGAGCGTGGACCCCGTGGCCGCGCTGGCCGCGGAACTCGCACTGGCTCCGGCCCCCAACGATCCGAACGCCACAATCTTGTAGGTACAAGAAACGTTCTGCCCGCAGTTGTGGGTCACGGTCTGCGGGTTGCCGGTAATGGTGAGCCCGGTGTCGCTCCAGTTGGCGCTGTTCGAGCAGCCTGCGGTGGTGAGGCAGCGGTACAGGGCAATGTGGTCGATGCCCGCGCCGACCTCGGCCGGACCGGACCACATGACGGTGACGTTGCCCGCTGGCGCGGCCGAAGTCGCGGTGACATTCGTGACGCCGAACGGCGTGAGGCGATACGAGGAACCCCACGGGCCGATGCCGATCGAGTTGCGCGCCCGTACCTCGTAGGAACAGGTGACCTGACCGCTCGGACAGGTCGGCCGCCAGGTGTTGGTGTTCCCGAGCGACACGACGGTGGCGCTCGACCACGCGCTGTTGTTGTCATCGCAGTTGCCATTGCACGCGCGTCCGTCGTACCCGGTCACGGGCTGGCCGCCCGTATTCGTCTGCGCGCTCCAGCTGACAGTTGCGACGGCGTCGCCCGATCCCAGGTTCAGGTCGGCGACGGTCGCGACCGTTGCCTTCAGCGGCGGCACCCGGCCCGGCGGGTTGAACGCGGTCGTCACGACGTTCGACACCGGTCCCGCGCCTTTGGCGTTGTGCGTGGTCAAGCGGTAGCTGCAGTTGTTGCCCGCCGGGCATTCGACCGTGGCGCTGCCGGGACCCGTCGGAAGCGAGAACGCGCCGGGACTGAACGCACCGCCGTCGACCGCAACCTCGTAGGTGTAGGAGACGGCCAACCCGCCGGTATCAAAGGGACCCTGGTAGTTCACGGTGGCCATCGCGACCGGCCGTCCGGGTGTGACCGAGATGATCTGGGCCGCCTTCGGGAGATTCCAGAGGCCGGCCTTGTTGGCACTGACCACGCTCGAGCCGACGCTGTTGACTGCGTAAATCCGGTAGTTGCAACCCCCCGTCGGGGTGACCGAGGCACAGTCGACGACGCGCGGGGTGGCGGTCCCGAGGGGGAACGGGCCCGTCCACGCGCCGGCGCTGTTGACCTGCACTTCGTAGAGGTATCCGGTGATGGCCTGCCCGCCGTTCGATGCCGGCGCCTTGATCGTGAGCGCCATCTTGCCGACCGCAGGACCGCCCGTGACGGTTCCGACCGTGGGCTTCCCTGGCACTGCCCATGTACCCGTCGCGACATTGCTTGCCGGGCTGAATCCGGCCGTGTTCTTCGCGTAGACCCGGAAGTCGCAACTGTTCACACCCGCGCAGGGCAGCAGTTTCTTCCTGGCCGTCGCCACATCGACCTTGGGTCCGAATGCGCCGCCGTCCACGGCGGTCTCGACCCAATAGCGGACCGAGCCGGCCCCGCCCAAACTCGTCGGCGCGAGCCAGGTGACCGTCATGTTGCCGGTGGTGCGGCCCCCGATGGCAGCAGCTGACCGTGGCGCAGTCGGGACTTCCAGTGCCGATGCCGGCGCACTCGAGGCCACGAGCGTGGCGAACGCAAGTCCCACCACGGCAATTGGCGTCGTCCACCGACGAAGACTCCGCACCCCAGCACCCACAGCCCAGCCCCCCAAGGACGGCAACACACGTACGGCGGAGGCTAGGCGAGGGCCGACCCGGTGTCCACGGTGGAAGCAGGTTTTCCGGGGTTTCTCCGCACCCGCTCCACCAGCGCATCGATGGCGACCGCGGCGAGCACGCACAGCACGACCTCGGCCGAGGCACGGAACCGGGTACTGGCGTAGGTCAGCGCGACCGTGATGACGACCATGACCGGCGGGACCAGGAGCGGGAACAGCGGAACGGCCCGCCGTCGCCGGATCAGGACTGCCCCCACCACCGACGCCAGCCCGAACGCCCAGAACGAGGCAAGCCCGAGCCGGGCCAGCCAGATCTCCCGACCCTCGATCGCGCTGTCCAGGTTGACCTGGACGCTCGGTTGGTACAGACCGACGATCGCGCCCAGCCGGGCGGCCACGACCCCCGGGATCAGATGTTTGTGGTGACTGATATACCGGAATGCGGCTTTCCGGTAGATCGCGTCGGTCTCGGATTGGTCGAGGTCGCCGTGGATCTCTCGATCGCGGATCGCGATCGAGCACCCGACGTTGAAGTAGCTCTTGGTCGCTCCCCTCCACACCGCATCGCAATCGGCGGAGGACAGGAGCGGCCCGAACTGGGTGCTCAGGAGTTCAGGCTTTTCGAACCGGGTGAGGTTGAAGACGAGCCAGGGCGCCATCACCACCAGCGCGGCGCAGATCGCAGCCCCGACCGCTCGCCAGCGGTCCCGGCGGGTCACATCACGGGCGAGCACGGCCAGTGGAACCACCATGAACGGGACGATCAGGATCAGTTCGGACCGACTCAAGGCCCCGGCGCCGCTCGCGAGACCGACCAGGGCGAGGCGCCACCACCGGGGATCGCGCCAGTACCGGTAGGCGAAATACACCGCGAGCGCGGTCGCGA
>JBDUBS010000376.1:0-11131 GCA_040003875.1 Acidimicrobiia bacterium
GCCAACGTCGCGACGACGCGTGGTGGGAGACTCCGATCGGTCTGATGGCGATGATCGTCGGCCTGCTCGCGCTCCTCGCCCTCGCCGCCGGGACCCACTGACCCGAGCGAACTCCGCGTTCTCGCACGCGTGCTGCACGTCATGGCGTGCACGACGTGTGCGGGAACCGGGCCGTTAGGCGGGCATGCACGAGCCACCGTCGACGCAGAGCACCTGACCGCTCACGAGCTTGGCGTCGTCGGAGGCGAAGAACACGGCCGAGCCCGCAATGTCCTCGGGTTCGAGGGTCTGCTTCATCGCCGACATCATCGGGATCATCCCGATGTATTCCTCGGGCACGATCTTCTTGGTGGCCTCGGTCGTGGTGACGCCCGGCGCGATGCAGTTCACGGTGATGTTGTACTGACCCAACTGGCTGGCGAGGAACTTCGTGAGCCCGACGACGCCCCACTTGGTCTGGCTGTAGGAAAAGGCGCTCACCTCGGTGAAGTCGCCGACCGGCGTCATGTTGTACATGTACGCCGCCCCCGACGACTGGTTGATGATCCGGCCCCATCGCTGTTCGACCATGGCGGGAGCGCACGCGCGAGCCATGATCCACGCGCCGTGCAGGTTGATCTCGAAGACCTTCTGCAGGTACTCCCAGTCGTTGCGTTCGTTCTCGATGTCGTAGTACAGGGCGGCGTTGTTCACGAGGATGTCGAGCGAGTCGAACGCGTCGATCGTCGCCGCCGCGCAGGCCGCGGCCGACTCCTCGTTTGCGATGTCGGTCCGGACGAAGATCGCATCGCCCTGACCCTCGAGCCGGGCCATCGCCGAGGCCCCGCGCTCCTCGTTGATCTCGGCCACCACGACCTTCGCGCCCTCGGCAAGGAACCGTTCGGCGTACGCCAGCCCGATCCCCTGGCCGGCGCCCGTGATGATGGCGACCTTGTCCTGCAGACGACCCATTTCGATGCTCCTCGGCGCGTGGTGCGGTCGGTGGACTTACTTGCGCAGGCGCGCAATGAGATTGAACTGCTCGGTGACCACCGGGGCGCCGGTCTCGGCGTCGGTCCACTCGGTGGCGATGACCACGAAGGTCATGGTCGCCGCGTCGGTGTCCTTTTCGTAGATGTCGGCCACGCGACCTTCGCCGCGCAACACGTCACCGACCTGCACCGGCCGGTGGTACGTGAACTCCTGCTCACCGTGGAGCACGAGCGCACCCTTGCCGTGCATCTCACCCATCACGACGTGCATCGGGTTGGTGCCCCGGGTCGGATCCTCGGGCTGGTCCTCGAGGAACGATCCCCAGAACCCCATCGCGAACGTGAACGTCGGGGGCGCGGGCAGATCCGAGAACCCGGCGTCGCGAGCGGCACGCCGGTCGCGGTACACGGGGTTCGGGTCGGCCACTGCGTTCGCGAAGGCCGTCACCGGCCCGCGCTCCACCGTGACCGTCCACGCGCCGGTGGGCTTGCCGATGATGCTGGTGTCCATACTCAAACTCCACTCTTGCGACTCGAAGCGCCGTTGCTCGGCAGAGCAGGCGATACGGTCGCAGGCCGTTCGGACCCCGCTCGTTCTGGTTCACGACCACCGGACCGACACTCGTTTCGGCTCCGCGCTCACGTCTCGTTCCGACGGCCCGGTCCGCCTTGGCCGTGAACGTTTTCGGTTCGCTACTGTGACGCAAACGTCAGTTTTCTCGTCGGGGGAAGGAACGCGCAAATGGGCATGCTCGATGGCAAGGTCGCGATCGTGACCGGTGCCGGCAACGGCGTCGGACGCGGGGAGGCGGTCTTGCTCGCGGAGCATGGGGCGAAGGTCGTGGTGAACGACCTCGGCGGCTCGGTGAGCGGCGACGGATCCGACGCTCGCGTTGCCGACGAAGTGGTCGATGTGATCAAGCGCCGGGGCGGCGAGGCCGTCGCCAACTACGACTCGGTCGCCGACTACGACGGTGCCGGCAACATTGTCAAGACCGCCATCGACTCCTTCGGTCGCCTCGACGTGCTCGTGAACAACGCCGGGATCCTGAGGGACAAGATGATGTTCTCGATGACCCCCTCCGACTTCGACGCCGTGGTCAAGGTCCACATGTACGGCACGTTCAACACCATGCAGCACGCATCGGCGTACTGGCGCAACGAGTCCAAGGAAGGTCGCCAACCCAGCGCGTCGATCGTCAACACCGTTTCGTCGGCCGGACTCCAGGGCCAGGCCAGCCAGATCAACTACGGCGCCGCCAAGGCCGGCAACGCGGCGATGACGATCATCGCGAGCCTCGAACTCTCCCGCTACGGCGTCCGCGCCAACTGCGTGGGCCCCGGCGGTGCGACCCGAATGGTCGGCGCCGCGATGGCCGGCATCGAGATCAAGCCGGCGGACGAGTACGACGGTTTCACGCCGATGAACCCAGGCAACTCGGCCCCCGCGGTGGTGTTCCTCGCATCGGACGAGTCGAAGCCCATCACCGGTCAGGTGCTGCGCATGGTCGGCAACTCGCTCTGCGTGTACCAGCCGTGGCAGATGGGCGAGGAGTTCTTTGCCACCGACAAGGAGGGGAATGCCACCCAGTGGGATCCGGTCGACATCGGTCGCATCCTCGGGCGGTACCACTTCAAGACGATGAACGCGGGCATCGACGCGCAAAGGCGCAAGTAGACCGGTGCCCTTCTCCGCCGACTTCGAGACGCTGGGCTACGAGGAGCGCAACGGCGTCGCGTACGTCACGCTCAACCGACCCGAGCGCCACAACGCGTTCAACTCGCTGATGCAACGCGAGCTCAAGGCGCTCTGGCGAGGCCTGCGCCGCCACGACGACGTCCGGTGTGTGGTCCTCACCGGCGCCGGCGAGAAGGCCTTCTGCACCGGCATCGACCGCATGGAGCAGATGGGCGGCGCCACCGACGACTCCACCGACGACGACGTCGTCGGATCGGGTTCGACCCCGTTCATGTTCAACGACCCGGGCGACAACATCGGACCCAAGTCGTGCGACCTCTGGAAGCCGGTCATCGCCGCCGTCAACGGCATGGCGTGCGGAGGCGCGTTCTACATGCTCGGCGAGGTCGAGTTCATCATCGCGGCCGAGCACGCCACGTTCTTCGACCCGCACGTCACCTACGGCATGACCGCGGCGTACGAGCCGATCCACATGTCGGGCGTCATGCCGTTCTCCGAGATCATGCGGGTGTCGCTCCTCGGCAACTACGAGCGGTTGTCGGCCGCCCGGGCATTCCAGATCGGAATGGTGTCCGAGATCGCGCCGGAAGGTGAGTTGATGGAACGGGCCACGTGGGCCGCCGAGGCCATCGCCTCCGCTCCCCCACTGGCAATCCAGGGCACGGTGCGCGCCATCTGGGGTGCACGCGAACACGGCCAACGCGAGGCGGTCAGGCTCGGATACGCCTACGTCGCGATGGGCACGAGTCAGGAATCGATCGCGGAAGGCCAGGAGGTGTTCGAATCCGGGAAACGCATCGAATGGAGACTGCGGTGAGAGTCGCGATCGTCGGGGCGGCGCTGTCCGATTGCGGGCGGGTCGACACGAAGTCGCCGTTCGAGTTGCACTACCAAGCCGCGTCGCGCGCGATCGCGGACGCCGGGCTCACGAAAGCCGACATCGACGGATTCGGCTCCACCGGCATGGGCCTGCTCGCACCGGTCGAGGTGGCGGAGTACCTCGGGCTGCGCCCCACGTGGATCGACGGCACCGGCGTCGGCGGGAGCACATGGGTCGTCATGGCCGAGCACGCGGTGGAAGCGATCCAGTCGGGTCATGCGGAGGTCGTCGTCCTCGTCTACGGGTCGACCACCCGAGCCGATCTCAAGGCCAAGCGCCGCACCGCCAACCTTTCGTTCGGCGGACGCGGGCCGGTGCAGTTCGACGCGCCGTACGGCCACACGCTCATCGCCAAGTACGCGATGGCGGCCCGTCGACACATGCACCAATACGGGACCACGATCGAGCAGTTGGCCGAGATCTCGGTGTCGACGCGATACAACGCGGGACTGAACCCGGACGCGTACTACCGCGACCCGCTCACCATCGAAGACGTGCAGAACTCACCCCTCATCGCCGACCCACTCACCATGCTGCACTGCTGCATCCGATCCGACGGCGGCGGCGCCGTCGTGTTGACGTCGGAGGCGCGTGCGAAGGACCTCGCGAAGGCTCCCGTGTACGTGCTCGGCTCCGGCGAGACGACCAGCCACACGACGATGAGTGAGTGGGAGGACTTCACGGTCTCGCCCGCCGTACGGTCCGGCAAGCTCGCGTTCGAGCGGGCGGGACTCACCCCGGCCGACGTCGACGTATGCCAGATCTACGACGCGTTCACGCCCATGGTGCTGCTCTCCCTCGAGGCGCTCGGGTTCTGCGCGCCGGGCGAGGGCGGACCGTTCGTCGAGGACGGCAAGCTCCGTGTCGGCGGTGCGCTCCCCACCAACACCGACGGTGGAGGGCTGTCCTGCTGTCACCCGGGCATGCGGGGCATGTTTCTCATGGTGGAGGCGGTCAGGCAGTTGCGCGGCGAAGGCGGCGATGGTCAGGTCGCCGACGCCAAGGTGGCGTGCGTGAACGGCACGGGCGGCTGGTTCTCCTCCGCCGGCACGCTCCTGCTCGGCACCGAGTAACCGGAGCGCTATCGCGTGCGGTGGTGGGCCCAGCGGAGCACCGGACCCTCGAGCACGTACCAACTCGCAGTCGCGACCGCCAACGTGGCGAAGAACGCGACGACGAACCGGAGATCGCTCGGGATCGCCGTGTAACTCTCGAACTCCTGGATGATCGATGTGTGCCAGAGGTACATGCCGTAGCTCACCACGCCGAGGAACACCATCGGCGCACTCTGCAACGCGCGCCGGATCACGCCCCCGTCGCCGAAGACCGCGGGGACCACGAGCAGGAACGCGACCGGCACGCGGAGCAGGTTGTCCCGCATCAGTTGCAGAGGCGTGACGCCCATGAGGATTCCGTAGGGCAGCGCACACTGAAGCGCGAACACCGCCCCCGCGGCAATCCACCACCAGTAGGCGGGGTTCCCGAGTGCGGCGAGTCGTCGGGCGAGGCCGGGGTCGTGCCGCGCCTGGGACGCGAGCACCGCCAGGAGCATGCCGGCACTCAACGTGCACAACGACGTCGGGAGCACGAGCACCCAGGTGGGTGGGGTCCCCCAGCCCGACCAGAGTCGGGCCGCGAGCCCGACCGCGAACAGGACGGCGACGCCACCCAACTCCGCGACGAACGGGCGCGCGCGGAGCCGCCGGACGACGAGCGACCACAACGGAGCGAGGACGTAGAAGGAGATCTCCACCGTCAACGTCCAGGCCACCGCGAGCCCGGCGTCGGTCACAGTGTCCGCGTAGTAGGTCTGGATCAGCAGGATGTGACGGACCGGGTGGCCGGCGATGGTCGCGCTCCCGAGCGCCACGAGCACCGCGAGCGCCAACCAGTACGCCGGGTAGATCCGCGCGGCGCGGCGCAACGCGTAGCGGCCCAGCACCGGCATCGCGGACCGGCTGAGGTTGGCGGCCGCGAACTGGCGGTAGATCAGGAAGCCCGACAACACGAAGAAGACCTGTACGCCGGTGTCGAGGTGGGCGATCACCTTCGGCGCGAAGTCGACGAGCGCGGGCGCGGTCAGGGCACCGTGGAAGAGGAACACCGACACCATCGCGAATCCGCGGAGCCCATCCAGCGCCTGGTACCGCGCACCGGGCGCGGTGGCCACTGCGGCGGCTTGGGTCTCACTCATGGGCACCGGGTGGTGAAGAACCCGCGATGGATGACCGTGGTGAGCGTCTCGAGCGCAATTTCACGGTCGAATCCGAGATCACGCGACGCCATCGCGTAGCTGGTGCGTTCGAGCATCGCCATCAGGGTCGCCACCGCAGCGTCGTCGTGGGGTGCGCCTGCGGCCTGGAGTTGCACTGCGAAGGCCTGCGCGATGTGGGTGAACGCGTCGACGCCGAGTTGATCGACCTTCCGGTCGCTGACCTGGTTCTCCATCCACGCCCGGATGACCACGCCGTAGTGCGCGTAGGTGTCGAAGAAGGTCCGCAGGAACGACCCCAGCGCGGCCTCGCCGGCGGGACCGGCATCGATCTCGGGCATCGTCGACGCGAGCGTTTCGAGCGCGGCGGCACACTCCGCTGCGAGTTGGCGGAGCAGGTCCTCCTTGTTCGCGAAGTACAGGTAGAAGGTCCCGTGCGAGGTACGCGCCGAACGGACGATGTCGTCGACGCGCGCTTCGTGGAATCCCCGACGGGCGAAGACCCGGAGTCCTGCGTCGGACAGACGCTGCATCGTCTTGCGGCCCTGGGCCCGGAGCGCACGCTCGCGCGCCGGGCTGCCACCGGTGCGGGCGTCGCGCGTGGGCGCCGTCGAGTTGTGCGATTCTCTGACCATGCTCCCTCGAATCGCGCACGGTGCGGCCCGCCGATTCGGCGAGGCTACCGCCTACGTCGCCCCGACCGGCTGGACCCTGAGCTACGAGGAGTTGGACCGCCGCTCGGATCGGGTGGCCGCCGGACTCCGCCATCGCCGCGTCGGGATCGGCGACGTCGTTTCGCTCGTGCTGCCACCCGGTCCCGAATATCTGGTGGCCTATCTCGCGGCAGCCAAGGTGGGCGCGATCACCGCGGGCGTGAATCACCGGCTCGCACCGACCGAACGAGGCGCGATCCTCGCGCTCGCGGCGCCGGTGCTCGTGCTCGCCGGCGCCGGTCTGGTTCCGTCGGACTCCACGCTGCGCGTCGAGGAGATCGAGCCGGCACCCTCGGCAGCGACGCTCCTCGCGGGGTTCCAACGGGACGACGACGTCCCACCACTCGCCGACGACCCCGACCGCGATGTCGCCATCATCTTCACGTCGGGCACCACGGGGCTCCCCAAGGGTGCGCGCTACACGAACCGGCAACTGGAGTTCATCACCGCGACCGACGTGGGCGAACAGTGGGGCGGTGGCGTCCGCAGCTTCGGTGGTACGTCGTTCGCGCACCTCGGGTTCATGACCAAGCTCGCCGGCAGCATGAAGCGCGGCGGTACGACCTTCATCATGGAGCACTGGCGCGCCCGGCTCGCGCTCGAGTTGCTCGAGCGGGAGCAGATGACCTCGGTGGCCGGTGTCCCCACCCAACTGGCCCTGATGCTCGCCGACCCCGAGTTCGACCGCTTCGACCTCACCGCAGTGCGGGCGATCATCGTCGGCGGCGGCCCGATCACCCCGGCGACCGCGACCGAGGCCCGCGCCCGCTTCGGTGCCGCGCTCTCGACGCGCTACTCCTGCACCGAGGCCGGGATCGGGTTGGGCACTGCATTCGACGACCCCGAGGAGGACGCCGTCGTGAGCGTCGGCCGACCACACCCGTCGGTCGACCTCGCCGTCCTCGACGCCGACGACCACGCCGTCGCCGCCGGCGAGGTCGGCCATGTCTGCCTGCGCTCCCCCGCCGTGATGGCCGGCTATTGGAACGATGCCGAGGGCACCCGGGCGGCGTTCACCGAGTCGGGCCACGTGCGCACCGGCGACCTCGGCTGGGTCGACGACCAGGGCCGGCTCCGACTCGTCGGCCGGAGCAAGGAGATGTACGTCCGCGGTGGGTACAACGTGTACCCGGTGGAAGTCGAGGCGGTGGTGTCCACGCATCCCGACGTCGCGGCGGTCGCGATCGTGCCCCGCGCAGATCCGGTCATGGGCGAGATCGGCGTCGCGGTCGTGGTCCCGCACCCCGGACACCCGTCGCCGACACTGGCGGAACTCCGGAACTTCGCGGCCGACCGGCTCGGTCGTCACAAGCTGCCCGAGGACCTCCGGGTCGTCAACGCGCTCCCCCTCACGCCCGCGGAGAAGATCGACCGGCGCGCACTCACCGCGAGCGTCGCCGCGGCCACCGACGCAGCGGCCGCTCGGGGATAGGGTCCGCGCCGATGGAACTCGACTTCACCACCGAACAAGAGGAGCTGCGCGAGGCAGTGCGACGCTTCCTCACCGCCGAGTGTCCGATCGACTCGGTTCGTGAGATCGTCGAGGCCCGCGTGCACGGCATCCCCGCCGACACCGCCCCCCTCCACCACGCGATGACCGAGCTCGGGTGGGCCGCCCTGACCACACCCGCGCACGCCGGCGGGCTGGGGCTCGGCACCATCGAGTTGGCCCTCGTCGCCGAGGAACTGGGGCGGGCCATCGCACCCGGGCCGCTGTTCGCCACGCTCAGCCAGTTCGTGCCGCTCGTGCTCGAACTCGGCACCGACCACCAGGTCGACGCGATCCTCGGACCCGTCGCCGACGGTGCGCGCGCCGGCACGGTCGCCATCGCCGAGAAGTCGGGCGTCACCGATCCGGAGTGCACCTCGACCATCGCCACCCCGACATCCGACGGCTACCGCCTCGACGGCACCAAGTACCTGGTGTTCGAGCCGGCCACCGACGGACTGATGATCGTGATCGCGCGTACGCCGGACACGACCGGCGGCGACGGGATCGGTGCCTTCGTGGTCCCCGTCGCCGAGACCCGCGCCGAACCCATCGACGCCATGGATCCCAGTCGCATCCTCGCCACGGTCGGGATCGATGGCGTGACGGTTCCCGCGGATCGGGTCCTCGGCCCCCCCGGACCGGCGACCGCCGCCGCCATCCGCCGGAGCGTGGAGACCGCGACCGTCGCCGTCGCACTCGACGCCGTCGGTGCGGCCCAGCAGGTGTTCGACATCTCGCTCGACTACGTGAAACAGCGCGAACAGTTCGGCGTGCCGGTCGGTTCGTTCCAAGCGATCAAGCACAAGTTCGCCGACATGCTCATGCTGTTGGAGCGGGCGCGATCACTGGCCTACTTCGCGGCGTTGACCATTGCCGACGACGACGACCGCCGCGCCCTGGCGACCGCGATGGCCAAGAGCGCGGCAGGTGACGCGGTCGCCCGCATCGCGAAGGAGGCGATCCAGGTCCATGGAGGGATCGGCTACACGTGGGAATCCGACGTGCACCTCTACGTCCGGCGCCTGCAATCGGACGCGGTGTTGTTCGGCAACGGCGACCACCACCGTCAGACGGTGGCCGACCTCATCGGCGTCTAAGCCGCGTCGGCCGCGCCGGCCACCGCGTTCGCCTTGTCGGAGCGGGCGAACAACACCCGGTCCAACAACACGAACTGCACGATCCACAGCAAGGCGAAGCCACCGAGATGGCCCGCAAGGATCGCGACGGTGTGAAGAGCCGGCGCCAACGACATGCGCGCGGCCCAATGATCCGCGATGCCGACCGTGATCGTCGAGAGTGCGAGTCCGGCGAACGACAACGCCCAGAAGGGCGCGATCTCCCGCCACGGGTCGCTCGCGTCGCGGCGCTGCCAGGTCCAGCGTCGGTTCAGGTGGTACGAGGGCACCGTGGCGAGCGCAGTCGTCGTGACGTTCGCGGCCATGGCCGAGAGGTGGAACACCACGGTGAGGATCACGAGGCTCACGAGACTCAGGACGGTCGTGATCACCGACACGGTCGCGCACCGTCGGAGTCGAGTGACCAGCGTCGGATGAGCCATGGGCTCGATGGTCGCGACGCTGAGGTTCGGGGAGATCTCCAAGACGCTCACGCCCCGACGGTACGGAGTTGGCGGTCAACCGCTTCCCCGGCCGGAGTCAACCGATAGCAATCCGGCGCGCGGTCACAGCCCGCGCTCAGCGCATGTTGCCGGTGTGGCCGAGGGAGAAGTGTCCGCCCAGTGGCCACACCGCGAGTCCATGCGGACCGCGCGGCACCGGGATCCGCGCGGTCAGGGCCCCGGTCGTGGTGTCGAACACGTAGACCTCGCTGTCGAATCTCCCGGCCAGCCAGAGGTCCCGGCCGTCGGCCGTGAGGTTGCCCATATCGGGACTCCCACCGCCCGGCACCGGCCAGGTCGTGATCACGCGGTCGGTCGCCGCATCCACGACGCTCACGCTCCCCGGCCCGTGGGGGCCGCCGTGGGTCGACGTCGAGCCGCGATTCGCGATGTACAGCAGCCGCCCGTCGTGGCTCGGCGTCACGCTGTGGGCCCCCACGCCCGTGGCGATGAAGCCGATCTCACGCATGTGCGATCCGTCGACGACGTGCACCCCCCCGAGCAACATGTCGGCGACGTAGAGCTCGCGACCGTTCGGACTCAGCCGGATGTCCTGGGGCATCGACGTCGCCATCGAATGGTCGGGCATCTCGACCGGGGGAACCTTCTGACCACCGGGCGCCCGCAGGCTCAACATGGCGACCACTCGCCGCGACCGCACGTCGATCTTGGCGATGGTCCCGGCGAACTCACACGTCACGAACAAGGAGTGGTAGTCCGCCGAAAAGTCGGCGTGGTTCAGACCGCGACAGCCGGGAATCGGCAGACTCGCCTGCGGAGCCATCGTCTGCGGGTCACGGAAGTCGAGCCGTGCATGCAACTCGGCGACGATGATCGCCGATCGCCCGTCGCGCGTGAAGGACATGTTGTACGGATCGTTGACCGGGATCGGTGCTCCCACCGCACCCGTGTGGGCATCGATCCGAACCACTTGGTCGCTCTTGTTGAGCAGCACCCACAGCGAACGGCGGTCGAACGACGGTACGACGTGCTGGGGCGTGCTCCCCCGCCCGGTGGAGAACGACGAGAGCACCCGCTTCGTGACCGGGTCGATCACCGTGACCGTATCGGCGAGTCCGCTCGGCACGTAGACCCGAGCGGGATCACTGTCGGACGGCGGTTCGACGGTCTGGGTCGCGGCGTAGATGTTCACGGCCGCCGCCGGCCGTGATGGGTTTCGGTGCCGCGTCCTCGCGGTCCGGCCGGTCGATCCCGCCGCAGTGACGTCGGCCGGCGCGGGTCGACTGTCGCCGGACGAGATCACGAGGTAGCCCACCACCGCCACGATGGTCAGGAGCGCCAGTCCGACGGCGACCCGCCGCCGACGGAACGCGCCGCGATCGGTGGTCACGAGGGTCATCGGGCGAACAGCGCGAAGAAGTCTCGCGTCCCGGACTGGAGATAGCGGTTCGCGGGACGTTGGATCGAGCCCAGGAGTTTCACGCCGTTGATGTCCGCCGGCGTCGTTCCCTGGTACACGTAGGCACTCACCCACTCGCTGTTGATGTCGAGCTCCATCGCTCGGACCGCGCCGGCACGGGCGAGG
>JBDUBS010000290.1:0-11131 GCA_040003875.1 Acidimicrobiia bacterium
TTGCGCAGCGGTCCGAATGCGAGCACGTGACCGACGTCGGTGGTCAGCTCCACTCCCGGGATGAGCGGGAAGTCGAGCAGCGCCGACGCGTCGGCCAACTCGGCGTCGGGCCACCGCACGTCGTGTTCGGTGATGCAGAGCGCATCGAGACCATGGGCGCGTGCGGTGGTGACCAACTCCTCCAAGGTCGTGCGCGAGCAGTTGGATCGCGGCGCGGTGTGCGCGTGAAGATCGATGCGCACGTCAGTTCCGCTCTTGGCCCTGCGAGCCGGGCCGCTCGGGCCCCGCTCGGCGCGAGCCCCGCGGCCACAACTGGTGTCTCGCCTCGCTCACGTCAGTTCCGCTCTGCGATGCGTTCGGTATGGAGGTGGTGCTCGGGTTCGTTCGAGGTGATGCACCGGCCGGTCGACAACTCGAAGCGCCAGTGGTGCACCTTGCATTCGAGAACGTCACCGTCGACGGTGCCGAAGCGTTCGAGATCGGCGCGCAGGTGCGGACAACGCTTCTGGATCATGTAATCCCCGCACCGGAACATCTCGTCGTCGGGTTCCTCGATCGTGGCGTAGTACCCCTCACAAAAGGCCATGCGCTCGACCGAGAGATTCTTGAAAAACGTGTAGACGTACTCGTTGTAAGGACCCTCTCGGTGCGCACGGAACCGACACGAGAGGAACAGTTCGTTCACCCAGTCCTCGATGTGCCGTTCGATGAGCGACTCCACGAGCGCCCGGTCCACGTCGATGCGGTGCATGACGTGCTCGCCGGCCCACTCGGTCACCCGACCGGCCGGGAAGTCGATGAGCACACCGATGTCGCCCATATGCAGCAACACGTTTCCATTCACGCCACCTCGGGTGTACGGCGCGAGGTCGAGGAGAGGTTCGAACCACTCGCGCAGTTCGGCGACGACGTCGTAGCGGTCGCGCGGCCAACTCGCCCGCTCGCGTTCGAGCCACGACCGCCAATCGGCGCGGTACCGCTCGAGGTAGGCACGCTTGTCGGCGAAGATCGCATCCGGGTGCATGGCGCCCGGCGGGTGCTCCACGTGACAGGTGCCGTCGACGATCGTGGCCACCGAACCCGGGACGAGTAGCTGGCCCGGCGGGAGGCCGCGCCGCGCGAGTTCGTCGATGAACACGGTCTGGTCGGGAAAGATGTTGGCCGGATCGGCGTCGAGGTCGTTGAGGTGCCAGAGATCGTCGTCGAGGAAGCACGGGGGCCCGGCGACCGGCATCGGGTTCGGCGAACCGACGTCGGCCAGGTAATGGACGGCCCGATCCATCTGCGCCGCCCGCTTGGCGATCCCGAGTCGGTGCTGCTCGTCGGGGGGAAAGTCGTAGACCATCGGGAACCAGATCGCGCCCGAAAACTGGGTGAAGTGCGCGTCGTACGGACCGAACGACTCCAACTCGTCGAAGTCGCGCGGTCGCGCGTCGTTCTGGTTCAGCAGGGTCGCAGTCGAGTCCCGCAGGACCAGCGCGGAATCCCCGGACGGTCCGTCGGCGGGAGCGGTCATGGCCAGGATGGTCACGTCGAGCGCACCGAGCCGCATCGTCTCCGCGTGGTCGGTGCGGACGAAGTTCGTGAAACCGACGTCACGCAGTGCACGTTCGAGATGGTCGACCCGGAATGCGGGGAGGAGCACCTTCGCCCGCTTGTCCACGTGGGCACGGAGCCATTCGGGATCGAAGTGATCACGATGAAGATGCGAGATGTAGAGGTAGTCGGGTGACGAGAACGGCGTGGTGTCGAGCGTGTCGTTGCGCGGGAACGGAAACCACGAGCCGAAGTACGCCGGGTTGAACCATGGGTCGCACAACACCGACCCACCTTCGGTCTCGACGTACATCCCCACGTGACCGAGGAACGTGATCCGCATCGGCCCAGCCTGCCAGACCGCGGTCCGCACGACGGGACTCGTCGGTCCGGTAGCGTCGCCCGCTCACACGATCCGGCGAGGTGGACCATGCCCGAGTGGGGCGATCTGCAAGTCGACCAACTGCGGTTCATGGCGGGTCGCGACGGCTCCGAGATCGCGTACCGCGACCTCGACGCGGGAACCGGGATCACGTTCACGGAGTGGGACACCGCGTCCAACCGCCTCGCACGCGGACTGGTCGACGCGGGCATCGCGCCCGGCGACCGCGTGTCGATCTACCTGCCGAGCGACGAGGCCCTTCGCTGGATCGTCGCCTACGCGGCAGTCCACAAGGCCGGGGCGGTCGTCGTCCCCACCAACACCCGCCTCTCCGTCCCCGAGGTCGTGACGATCCTCGGCCACGCCGAGGCCTCCACCGTGATCACCTGCGCCGCGCTGCTCGACACCGCGGTCGCGGTCGCCGCCGCGGTGCCGTCGATCCAGTTCATCGTGAGCGCGGGCGGCGACGGGCCCCAGGTGCACGGCTACGACGCCTTTCTCAGTACGGATGATTCCGACATGCAGGTGCCGCGCACGCTCGACGACCTCGCCGACATCATGTACACCTCGGGTACGACCGGGCTCCCGAAGGGCGTGGCGGTCCGCCACCGCAACGTGGCGATGATCCCGAACCACGAACCGGCGTGGACCGCGAGCGGTTGGATCCACGGCGCGCCGATGTTCACCTTCGCCGGCATCGCGTTCATCTACAACCCGATGAAGTTGGGCCTCGTGGGCCTCTACCTGCCGAAGTTCGACGCCGACCGGTGGCTCGATCTGGTGGCGACCGAACGTCCGACGATGGCGTTCCTGGTCCCTGCGATGGCCGAGCTGCTCGTCGCGCACGCGCGTTTCGCGGATCCCGACCTCACGAGCCTGCGTGCCGTCTCGATCGGGAGTGCACCGCTCGCACCACAGACGTTGCTCACGTTGCAGGAGCGCCTTCCCGACGCCACCGTCTCCAACTCGTACGGCATGACCGAGGCGGGTCCCGCGTTCATCGTCATGCCCAAGGACGAGGTCACCAAGCGCATCGGCTCGGTGGGCAAGCCGGTCGGACCGATGCAGCTCAAGATCCGGCGCGAGGACGACACCGAGTGCGACGTGCGCGAGGTGGGTGAGTTGCTCACCAAGATGGAGGGTGCGCAACGGGAGTACTACAACGACCCCGACGCCACTCGGACCACCTGGACCACCGACGGCTGGCTCCGCAGCGGTGACCTCGCGTACCTCGACGAGGACGGGTTCCTCTACATCGCCGGGCGTAAGAAGGACATGATCATTCGCGGCGGCCACAACGTGTACCCCACCGACATCGAGGCGGTCCTCCTCGAACACCCGAACGTTCAGGAGGCGGCGGTGATCGGGATCCCGCACCCGGTCCTCGGCGAGGACATCGCCGCGTACATAGTTCGCCGCGTCGGAACCGACCTCGATGACGACACGCTCCTCGCGTTCTGCGCCGAACGCCTCGCCGACTACAAGCGCCCGCGCCGACTCCACTTCACCGACGAACTGCCCCGCAACGCCACCGGCAAGGTGATGAAGCACAAACTCCGGGGTGAGTAAGCAAGGCAGTGCGTGACCTGCAGGCTGCGATAGGTTCCCCCGCCGGACCTGACGTCGACGTCATCGGGAGCGGATCGTGGCACTGACCGAACTCATTGGCACCAAAGGTGGAAGCCAGGTGGTGCGGATCGAACGGGGGCCGGTCCGGGTCTTCGCACAGGCGCTGATGGACGGCGACGACGTGTACGACGGCGACGATGCGCCGGTCCCGCCGACGTTCCCGTTCGTGATGCCGTTCTGGGGTTCGGACGGCACCGGCGGCGCAGCCGGACTGCCGATCGAGAAGCTGCGCGGTCCCGGCCGGGCCATCCTCCACGGCGAGCAGGGCTTCGAGTACTTCCGGTGGCCCAAGGTCGGCGACGTGCTCGAAGGCACGTCGGAGATCACCGACGTGTACGAGAAGGAGAAGTCGAACGGCGGCAAGCTCGAGTTCTACGTGCAGGAGACCACCTGGCGGGACCAGGCCACCGGTGATCCCGTGGTCAAGAACGTGTTCACGCTCGTGATCAACTGCCGTCCCCCGAAGGACTGACCGACTCCTGGTCAGGCACCGATCTCGCGAGGAACGTGCGCGCCAGCCACCGTCATCGATACCAGCCCGCCCAGCGAGGCCCCCACGAACGCACTGCGGCCATCGACCGGGATGTCGTGACGGGGGGACGTTCGACTCGACCGGTTCGACCATCGAGGCATCCTGACATGACCGTCAGGTCCGTGGCATCCTGCGCGCATGACCGCAGCCGATCACCTCGCTGATGAGTCGGCCATCCGTCGACTCATCGCCGAGTACTGCCACCACTACGACGACCAACGCGCAACGGAGTTCGCCGACCTCTTCACCCAGGACGCGACGTTCACCGTCTCCGGCACCACCCGGAACGGCCGCCAGGAGATCCACGACCACATCGGCACCCAGCGACCGGGCCTGGCCCCCGGTCAGCACGTGACGTACAACTCGGTGATCGAGATCGCCGACGATGGTCGCACCGCGCGTGCGTTCACCGACTTCCTCTACATGAACAAGGCCGATGACGGGTTCCGCATCTCCACTGCGGGTCGCTACCACGACCGCCTCGTGCGGGACGCCGACCGTTGGCGGTTTCGGACCCGCACCATCGTGTTCCTCGGCGACGCCGTCCCCGGCGAGGCGTGAGCGATCGCGTGACCGACGGCCTCACCGACCCCACGACCGCACCGACGGTCCGCCTCGGTGATCCTGCTCTGCCCTATCGCCGGCGGATCCGGCTCGTCCGCCTCGACGCCGAGCACGTGTGGGGTGGGCTCGAGGACGACTTCCACCATTTCGAGGTGACGATCGCTCACGACGGTGTGCACGTGACCGACATCGCGATGGAAGCGTTCCGCTGGCCGTGGACCACCTGTCCCGATGCGGGAGTCGCACTCGGCGCGCTCGTCGGCATGGAGTTGTCCGATCGCTGCACCGCGGTGGCGCGCGTGACTGACGCCCACTTCCAGTGCACCCACCAGTTCGACCTGGCCGGCCTCTGCGTGTCCCACGCGGCGCGCGGCGACGAGCGCCGGCAGTACGACGTTGCCCTCGAACCCGACGGCGAGCTGATGCGTCCACGGCTGTGGCGCGACGGTCAACTCGTCCACGACTGGACCCTGACCCGCGACGGCATGCAACGCGTGCTCGTCGACCCGCCGCCGTTCACCGAGGCCCCGTGGAAGGGCGGGTTCATCCGTTGGGCCGACGCGACGCTGCCGCCCTTCGACGCCGAGGCCGCCATCGTCCTGCGGCGTGCGTGCGACATCGGCATGGGCCGCGGGATGGACCTCGAGGCGATCGACACCGCGGTGGAACTCGCCGGGCTCATGACCGGCATCTGCTACTCGATGCAGCCCGAGACGATGCCGGTCGCGTTCCGCACCCGCGGCACGATCCGCGATTTCGGCGCCCTCCCCGACGCCCTCCTCTCCGACCGTCCCTGAACTCGGCGCTCAGGTGATGGCGAGATCCGCGAAGCGTTCGAGGGACTCGACGGCCTCGGGCGAACGACGCCAGGGCGAGACCATCATGCGGGTCACGCCGATCTTCTCCCATCGGTGGACGTCTTCCCGCGAAGTGACCGGACCGCTGAGGCAGACCTGCATCGGGATCTCCGCCCGGTCGGAGTCCGCTCGGAACGCTCGCAGCCGCTCGATCTGCGCCGCCGCGGTCTCGAACGTGTGACCCATTCCGATCCACCCGTCCCCTCGACCCGCCGCACGCCGAAGCGCCGCAGTGCTCTCGCCACCGATCAGGACGGGTGGGCCGCCACCCTGGACCGGCTTGGGCTCGAACGCCACGGCCTCGAAGTCGAAGAACTCACCGTGGTGTTCGACGACCGGATCCGTCCAGAGCCGCCGGCACACATCGATCGACTCGTCGACCCGTCGGCCACGTGTCGCGAAGTCGAGACCGACCGCGACCCACTCCTGCTCCAACCAACTCGCACCGATGCCGAACTCGAAGCGTCCGTTGCTCACGATGTCGAGTGTGGCCGCGGCGCGAGCAGCGACGAACGGGTGGCGCAGGCCGAGGTTGTAGACGTGGGTACCGAAGCGAATCGTCGTGGTGCGCGCCGCAATGAACGCCAAGTAGGTGAACGCGTCGAAGACCGGCGTGGTGGCGGGGATAGGCGGGTGATCTTCGCCGGGCCGGGGTGAACGGGTCATCTCCACCGGCAACACCAGATGCTCCGGGAGCCACACCGACTCGTACCCGATACGTTCGGCCACGGCGACTGCGTCGAGATGGAAGTGCGGGTTGAGCGCACCCAGGGCGACCCCGAACTTCACCCGCGCCTCTTCACGGCCGACCTCATGCCGTGAACGAACTGTCGGCGTCGCGTCGCCACCCGCCGGCGGCCCGGTTCCCACCGTCGACCGCGAGCGTGGCGCCCGTGACGAACCCCGAGAGCGCGGGATTGGCGAGGAACACCACCGCGGCCGCGACGTCATCCACGTGGCCCGCACGAGGCAACGGCGTGCGGACCGGCACCTCGCCGATACCGGGCGTCGGGATCACATCGGGCGCGATGCAGTTCACCCGGATCGATCGTGCGCCCAGCTCCAACGCGAGGGTCTTGGTGAGGTTGGCGACCGCGGCCTTCATCGCGCTGTAGACCGCGAATCCGGGTGCGGCCCGGTGCGCTTCGATCGAGGTGATGTTGACGATCGACCCGCCCGTGTCCGGCATGTGCGGGGCGACCGAGCGAACGAAGTTGGTCACGCTCCCGAAGTTCTCCTGGACCAGCGCGAGCTGACCCTTCTCGCTCACTTCGAGGAAGTCGGCGAAGAACCCGCCGCCGGCGTTGTTGACGAGCACGTCGATGTGGCCGTGTGCTCGCACGACCTCGGCGGCCCAGGCGGCGACCGCGTCCGCGTCCCGCACGTCAATCAGACCGCTCGTCGCCTTCCGGCCGGTGGCTTCGATCTCCGCAACGCACGTCGCGAGATTTCCGGCGTCACGATCACAGACCGCGACGTCGGCGCCGAACGCGGCGAGCGCAATCGCACTGGCGCGACCGATCCCCACGGCGGCTCCGGTCACGATCGCAACGCAACCGTCGAGGCGGACGGAGTCGGGCGTCAGCGTCACAGCGGCGGAGGCTAGCGTCGCCTCGCTCACACCACGCGGGAGGTCGTCATGGGGTACTCCGTCGCCGGCAAGCACGTGCTCGTCACCGGTGCCTCGACTGGTATCGGTGCCGCGCTCGCGATTGGTCTCGCCGAAGCCGGGGCGGTCGTCGGGATCTGCGCCCGCCGCGAACCGGAACTGGCCGAGGTGCTCGAACGAGTCCGGGAACACTCCCCCGCGTCGCAGATGTGGACCATCGATCTCGACGACCTCGACGCGCTCGAGCCGTTCGCGGCGGAAGTCAGCTTGGCGATGGGAGGCCTCGACGTCCTCGTGAACAACGCCGGCATCCCGAAGCGCAAGAACGTGCTCGCGCTCGACGCCGACATCGTCGAGTCGGTCATGCGCATCAACTACTTCTCGCCGGTCCGACTCACGCTCGCGTTCCTGCCCGAACTCATCGAGCGGTCCGGGCGGATCGTCAACATTTCCTCGGTCGCGGCCCGACTCGGTCCGCCGGGCGAAGCGGCGTACACCGCGTCGAAGGCAGCGCTCACCGGCTTCTCCGAGTCGATGCAGGTCGACCTCGGGATCGCCGGCCACGACGTGCAGGTGCACGTGGTCAACCCCGGCGTGATCGACACGCGGCTGTTCCACCTGCCCGACAACGACCCGTCGCTCGCCCCGATCGAGGCGCTGCCCACCAGTGCGATGGTCGAACCGGTCCTCCAGGCCCTCGATGCCGGGACGTTCGAGATCTACGTCCCCGGTTGGTTCGCCGATGTGGTGGGTGGCAAGTTCCCCGACACCGGTGCCTTCCTCGCCGGCACCACCGCCTGGGCCAAGGACCAATCCAAAACCCCCGCCTGAGTCGACGTCCCCCAACGCTTCGGCGTCACACAACCCGCGTATGGGTGGCTGTGTGACGCCAGAGTGAGTGGGTTCGGTCGCGGAGCGCGGCGTCGAGTGCGGCGCAGAAGAGTGAGCCACCCGCCCGAAGGTCGCTCTTCACCGCGGTGATCGGGAGCCAGCCGGCGCGAATCATGCGATGGCGACGTGCTGAGTCGCTGGCCGTGGCGACGTACCCCGTGTGGAACTCGTCGGAGTCGTATTCGATACAGATACGTGCATCCGGATAGGACAGATCGGGCCGACCGATGAACGCACGTCCGTGGTACACCGGGAACTGTCGAGCTGGTTCGGGCAGTCCGCCACGCCGGATGGCCTGGAGCAGCATCGTCTCCGCCTCGCTCTCCGTAGGACGAAACGACGGGTTCGCCAGCCGCGCCTGGACGAGCATCCGCAGTGAACGCAAGCCGCCCCGACCCGGTCGAGACAACCGCCGCAACAGTTGGTCGAGTTCGACGAGCGTGACGATTTCTCGCCGCAACGCATTCTCGAGGAGCCGTTCGAGCGCACCGATGCGCACGATGGCGGCCATGTCCAGCAACGTTCGGGCAACGCTCGTGACGCGAATCCCACCGACCTGCGTCACGTCGATCGACTCCATCGCCTTGGTCTCGTGCACCGTCAGTCCGGGATGACGGGCCCGCCGCCAACGGGGACAAGTGATGACGACCAAGTCGTCGTCCGCGCGCACCGGGAGGCCGTGCAATCGCGCCGCCGACTCGTGCGACGCAACCGCCCGGGCCCCGCCGGCCCAAACTGCGGCGATCAACTTGGTGCGCCATGTCACCGGCGCGCCTGCGAATCGGTAGGTCGTTTCGAACATGGTCTCGATCTCACCGACGACCAAGGCTCGATGAATCACGCGATCAGTGATCCCCGACCGGTGAGCTTCGTGGAGCGGGAAAGCGCCGTAGTGCGCGGCGGCGAAAGGGGCGACTCGTTGCATTTCCGCAGTCTGTCCACCGGGTGCGACAGTCCCGCACCCCGCGCTTCGGCGTCACACAACCCGCGTATAGGTACGTGTGTGACGCCAGAGTGCGGGGGTGGGCGCGCTTCGGCGTCACACAACCCGCGTATGGGTGGCTGTGTGACGCCGGAGTGTGGAATAGGTCAGTCGAAGAGGTCGGGTTGTTCGGCGGTGATGACGTCCCAGAGGGGCTGGAACGAGAAGCGGCCCGCGGCGTGGGAGCCCACCTGGTCGGCGGTACGGGCCGCCATCTCCGAGTCGATCAGCACGGGCGTGCCGGCCGCCTCGGCGAGGAGTTGGGCCTGGCACGACCGCTCCATCGTGATGAACCACCACACCGCTTCATCGACCGTCTTGCCGACGGTGAGCAGACCGTGGTTCCGAAGGATCACTGCCTTGTTGTCACCGAGCGCGCCACCGATGCGACGCCCCTCCTCCACGTCGAGCACGACGCCGGTGAAGTCGTCGAACAAGCCGTGGTCACCGTAGAACGCGCACGCATCCTGGGTGATCGGGTCGAGCAGCCGGCCCAACGACGACCACGACTTGCCGTAGATCGAGTGCGAGTGCGCCGCGGCGACGACGTCGGGACGGACGGCGTGGACCTGCGAGTGGATCGCGAACGCAGCACCGTTGACGGGCGCATTGCCGTCGACCACCTCACCGGCGTGGCTCACGAGGAGCAGGTCGGAGACGCAGATCTGCTTGAAGCTCTTCCCGAACGGGTTGACCCAGAAATGGTCGGCCAGTTCCGGATCCCGGGCCGTGATGTGGCCGGCAACACCCTCGTCGAACCCGAACTTGCCGAAGAGACGGAACCCGGCCGCCAACCGCTGTTTGCGGTGGAGCCGCTCCTCGTCGATCGTGCGGTTCTCGGGGAAGGTCGGAATCTCGATGTCGGTCGTCGCCATGCCGCCAGTGTAGAGACGACCGGACGGTGCGATCAGCCCGCTTGCTTGCGCACCGCGTCTGCGGCGACAGCGGCGGCCTCGGGGTCGAGATACCGCCAACTCGCCAACCGCATACGGTCGTCGAGTTCGTACACCCGGGGCTGGCCGGTCGGGATATTGAGCTCCAGCACCTCGTCGGGGGTCATGCCTTCGAGGTGCATCGCCAACCCCCGGAGTGAGTTGCCGTGCGCCGCGACGAGGACGGTGTGGCCAGCGACGAGGTCGGGCACGATGCCGTCGTACCAATACGGCAGCATCCGGGCGATCACGTCGGCAAGACATTCCGACTTCGGGATCACATCGAGCGGCAGGTCGGCGTACCGGGGATCGGCGGCGACGTCCCAGTCGAGCGGCGGCGGTGGAACGTCGAACGAGCGTCGCCAGATCTTCACCTGGTCCGCGCCGAACTCCGCGGTGGTCTCCTTCTTGTCCTTGCCCTGGAGTGCGCCGTAGTGACGTTCGTTCAGCCGCCACGAACGGCGCACCGGAATCCAACTCCGGTCACTCGCACCCAGGCTCAGCTCGGCGGTCCGGATCGCCCGCTGCTGGAGCGACGTGTGGACAACGGTCGGCAGCACATCGTGTTCGACGAGCAGCTCACCGCCGCGCACGGCCTCCGACTCGCCCTGCGCCGTCAGGCCGACGTCGACCCACCCGGTGAAGAGGTTCTTCAAGTTCCACTCGCTCTGGCCGTGACGGAGCAGGATCAGCGTGGGCATCACGGAGCAGCGTACGTGGCGGCGAACCCGGTTCGGTCTACTGCGGCGCCGGGATTCCGATGGTCTTGGTCTCGAGGTATTCCTCGAAGCCGGGTAGGCCGTGTTCCCGACCCAGCCCACTCTGCTTGTACCCACCGAACGGCGAGTCCGGGCCGAACCACTGACCGCCGTTCACTGCCACCGTTCCCGTACGGATCCGCTTCGCGATGGCGTAGGCGCGATCGAAGTCGGCCCCGTTCACCGCGCCGGACAGCCCGTACTTCGAGTTGTTGGCGATACGGATGGCGTCCTCGTCGGTGTCGTACGGGATCACCGATAGGACCGGGCCGAAGATCTCTTCCTGCGCGATGGTCGAGTCGGGATCGACGTCGACGAACAGCGTCGGCTCCACGTAGAAACCCTGCTCGAGGTGAGCCGGTCGGCCACCGCCGACAAGCAGGCGCGCACCCTCGGCCTTTCCCTTCTCGATGTACCCGAGCACCCGTTCGCGCTGACGCGCGTTGATGAGCGGCCCCT